>CALFBL010000177.1 GCA_937951695.1 uncultured Granulosicoccaceae bacterium
CCAAGGCTCGAAAGTCCCCGTAGGTTTTGGTGACATCGGCCATCTCGATAAGCGGATTGACGTCAGATTCGGTTGAGCTCGGAGCCAGTTCACTGGGATTTATCGCATTTGTCATCCGATTATTCTACCTATTGAATCCGAATATCCGGACCGGATCAGGCCTAGATGGTCATTGACGTATACTGATCTCACAACACCAATACCTTGGGAGC
Organism: uncultured Granulosicoccaceae bacterium; assembly: GCA_937951695.1. Lineage (GTDB taxonomy): Bacteria > Pseudomonadota > Gammaproteobacteria > Granulosicoccales > Granulosicoccaceae > Granulosicoccus. The sequence goes on from CALFBL010000177.1 coordinate 213, forward strand.
ACTACCTCGATGACATTCTTTTCATGGCTGAAACCCCTCGGCGCAGCGGCCGTTCTTAGCGCAGCACTGATCTTACCCTCACACGCAGCCGATTCCGTCCTGCAAGACATCTTGTCTGAAGGCAAGCTAAAAGTTGGCACCACCGGCGACTGGAATCCGATGAGCATCAAGGATCCGACCACCAACAACTACAAGGGCTACGACATTGACGTTATGACCGAATTGGCGAAAGACCTCGAAGTCGAACTGGAGTTTGTGCCCACCGACTGGAAAACGCTGGTCAATGGTGTGGTCGCAGGCAAATACCACATGACAGGCAGTGCTTCAATCAGCGCAGGTCGTGCTAAAGCAGCCGGTTATTCAGACAGCTATTTCTCACTGGCAACGGTACCGCTGGTGCTCAGCAAAAACGCAGACAAATTTGGTGACTGGGCGGACCTGAATCAAGCAGGCGTCACCGTTGCAGCAACGCTCGGAACCACCCAGGAACAGCAAGTGAAGGACTTCTTCCCGAACGCCGCACACAAGATCATAGAAGCACCCGCTCGCGATTTTCAGGAAGTGCTAGCCGGTCGTGCAGACGCCCACATCACGTCGAACGTAGAAGCCTACAAGCTGGTGGAACAATACCCACAGCTGATGGTGGTACCGGTTGAACAGCCTCGAGCGCGCACGCCAATTGCCATGCTGTTGCCGCAAGACGACCAAGTGTGGATTAACTATGTGAACACCTGGATCAAGCTCCAGGAAGAGCGCGGTTTTTTCGCAGAGCTGGGTAAAAAGTGGCAATTGAGTAACTGATGTAGTTAACGTTCAACACCGACTGCGTTACTCTATCGGCTGGGTGGTGAATTCCACTCAGCCTTTTTCATGCCCAAACAACACCTTACTACTGAGTGAAAACGGAGCGGCTCATGTTCGAAACTCTACCGGCGAAGCAACCGGACGCGATTTTAAAACTGATGATGGCGTTCCGTGAAGATCCACGAGCCGACAAATTGGATTTAGGCGTTGGCGTTTATAAAGACGAAAACGGCGCAACCCCGGTGATGAAGGCGGTAAAATCTGCCGAAGGCAAATTGCTGCAAGATCAGGACACCAAAGCGTATGTGGGTCCGCTCGGCAGCCCGGCGTTTAACCAACAAATGATCACGACCGTGCTCGGTGCGGATGCCGACACCACACGACTTCGATGCGCCCAGGTGCCCGGCGGCAGTGGTGCGCTGCGTGTACTCACGGATCTGCTCGTCAGCGCACGCCCGGCAGCGACTATCTGGTTGTCTGACCCCACCTGGCCCAACCACATTCCGATTTTAACCGCCGGCGGTGCCAAGCTCTCGTCCTACCCCTATTTTGACGCCAGCAGCGGTAAGGTGACAGTCGATGCCATGCTGGAAACACTGTCAAAAGCGGCCAAGGGTGACATCGTTCTGTTGCACGGCTGTTGCCATAACCCCACCGGCGCAGACCTCACACATGAACAATGGACCGCAGTGTTTGATGTAATGAAGTCGCAAGGGCTCATGCCGTTTGTCGACATCGCCTATCAAGGCTTTGGGGACGGATTGGAACAAGACGCTTGGGCGGTAAGAGCCATGGCCGATGCACTACCCGAGATGGTCGTCGCCGCCAGCTGTTCGAAGAACTTTGGCCTGTATCGCGAGCGCGTGGGGGCTGCGATTGTTTTGGGACGGAACGCCGCTGAGGCCGATCGCGCCTTGGCCAATCTATCAACAATCATTCGCTCCAACTATTCCATGCCACCCGATCACGGGGCGAATGTGGCCGAACGGGTGCTAACCGATGACGCCCTGAGCGCCGACTGGCGCGACGAGCTGGAAGCGATGCGCGTGCGCATGCAGTCGCTACGCGCCAAATTCGCCGATGCCTTACGCAAACGAACCAACTCCGATCGCTTTGACTTTATTGCGGGTCAGAAGGGCATGTTTAGCCGCTTGCCATTAACGCCAGAACAAATTGAAAGCTTACGCACAGAAAACGGCGTCTATATTGTCGGCGATGGGCGAATCAATGTGGCGGGCCTGCCCAACGACTCAGCCGAGCTGGATCAATTGGCTGAGAACATCGCTGCGGTGTTATAGCCTTAGCTCAATCGCCTAGCTCGATAGGGAAAATCGTCCGTCCGGCAATTCCAGCCGGGCGGCGATAGCCGCAGTTGCTATGACCGTCACGGTATCCTGCTCGGGATCGAGCACGTTAAGCCCACCAAGCTCAACGTTCACTTCAACCGTACCAAACGGCACCTGCTGCGCTACCACTTCGATGTCCACAGCGTGCGGTTTTTGCACCCCGATATTGACTGTGATGTGCATTGACTCTCGATCAATACCGAGGGAGCGAAACAAGGTCAGGGAGCTGTGATGCAACGCATCCTGCACGGCACGCACCGCTGCCTTGGTGTAGTCCTCACCATACAGATCATTACCGGTTCCCATTTCCAGAATAATGCGTTTAAGGCTCATGCCGCTCCCCCGGACTGGCTGTCGTGAGCTTCATTGATGTCGAGGTACACCACTACAGCTGCGTTGGCGATCACCGTCGTGTTTGTGCCCTCATCATTGAGCACGTCCAGCCCGCCTTTAACGGCCTGCACCGAGGCCTTGCCATAGGGCAACACAGCAGCCACGGTCTCGCAGTTTACCCGCGCGGGCTCGGCCACGCCGATCTCGACCTCGACTAACATCGCCTCTCGCGGATAGCCTAACGCTCTGGCGACCGACAGTGAGTTGTGCCACAACGCATCTTTCAGAGCCCGCACCGCGGCTTTGGTGTAATCCTGTCCGTGCAGGTCAGTGCCCATGCCCATTTCTACTGCAAGCCGTTTCTTTGGCATCACCTAAATCTCTGCTAATCTGTGAAACGCCAGACATTAACACCAAACTTGCGCCACAGGAATTCCAGGTTGCGGTCGATACTGATGCCATGCCCATAAAAGAGTCTCAGCAAGAAACTCCATGCACGTCACAAAAATTCTTTTTATTGATGTCTGTAGGAATCTGGCGATTCGTTCAGCGCTACTGTTTTGCCTTTGGGTAGCGTTCACGCTGGGCACCGCAGAAGCGGCCATTTTTGCCTGCCCCACTGCCACCGGAGAGATCGCCTACCAGGATCGTCCTTGTGTAAAACAAGCCCAGACCGTTGTGCCCTCGACGACTGACGATGCCAAGGACACCGGCAGTGCCTACCCATTGGGCATTCACCCCAGCTGGTTCATCCCCCCCACCTACGCACCCCAACCCGCCTACTGTGATCGTCTGGGCTGCGAGTGCGCCACCATGGCACGAAATTTTCACCGCGGGCTGGAAGCAGCTGTCGCTGACGCGCTGTTTTTAGAAGCCACCTGGCATCGCTACGCTGAGCAGGTCATCAGAATGGAGACCGATCCACCGATAGGCCTTGCCCGCCTCGAGTTGCAAGCCGAGCTCAGCGACTCCGCGTGTGAAATACAAATGTCTCAGTTGACGCTGAAGAACTACGCCAGCCAGGCTGTGAATAACATCGAGCGAAATGCCGAATTGGCTGAGCGCCGTGGCCACACCGACTACGACCAATGCGATGGCAGCAATGAACTGGTCTGTGCCGACGTCGAGGCCTACTCTTTGAACGAACGGGTGCAACTGGATCTGCGCACCTTGCGTACACCGCGCAATATATTTGTTGCCGACATCGAGTAGATTCCCCGTCTTTAACGACTACCAGATGATGTCACTCCAAATCCCGTTAACACGACGGCTTTTGATTGGGCGATCCTGATAGCTTGATGAGGGTGTGGTTCGATCCCCGTTACTTCTGATCATCCTGTTGATACGCAAATTGCCGACAATGGATTTATCCGCGTCCCGCGCACGGATACCCGTGATCGACACTTCCAGGCGTTCGAAACCGTCGATCAAACGAACGAACAATTCCAATTGTGCACCATCATTTTGCGTAAGACGCTTTATCCCACGCACGTCACCTCGCTCGATGGCTTGCTTGAGTTGATGGAACTCACCGACAATCCGTTCAAATTCGTCATCACTGATTGGCTCTCGAGCATTCGCCTCGCCCGCATCAATAGCTTGCTCGACTTGCTCAATCTGCGCGTTCGACAATTCAATGCGCTGAGCCTGGCGTAGCGCATCGCGCGCGGTGCCGAGATCATTCTCCGTCAACGCAGCACGAGCCTGATCCAGTAGCGAGTTCTGCTGGTTGCGCTGGGCTGCCTGTTTTCGTTCCGCTTCGGCTGCGCGCTTTTCTCGTTCAACCCGTTCTTGTTCCGCTTTCTCTTCCGCGGCCTTCGCCGCGGCAGCTCGTGCCTCGCGCTCAGCTTTTGCCTTAGCCGCAACCTCGGCTCGGATATTCGCCTCAGCCTCGGCTTTTGCCTCTGCGAGCGCTTGGGCGTCTGCTGCTTCGGCTTGCGTATTGTCCTTATCACTGGACTCAGCTGCCGCTGCGGCTTTTGACTGCTCGTCCAACCGCGACCGTTCCGCATCGCGTTCAGAGACGAGGCGTTCGGCACCCAAACGAATTTGCTCTGCCTGGCGTTCGCGTTGCTCCGCGATCGCGGCGATGGCTTCCTGACGAGCTTGTTCAGCACGCGCCAACGCCTCATCAGCCGCTAACCGTTGCGCCGACAAGTCGGCCTGTTGCCGCTCCATCATTGAGATCAGATGGTTGTAACCCACCCACAAGACAGTCGCAATCACGGCGAATCCAATGAAGCTGAGCAGCCAGCCCAGCCGGAATCGTTTTCGGGCTTCAGCGGCGTAGCTTGTCGCGGCAAGCGTCTGCTGCTTATTCATTCGAGCGGTTCCGTGGCGCTCAGCGGTCGCCACCGCGCGGTCCCAATTTTCATCGTCGAGAAGCGTTCTGGACTCATCATCTAACTGCGTCGAATGAGTCGTTCCACGCGGCGTTGCCGATCGGGTTGTTCGCTGGGTGGGCGTGGACGCCAAGCGGGTTTGCTGGTCGAAAAAAAGCTGTGTGGCCTCAGAAGCATCTGGCGGCACGTCGATGGCGTAGAGCGCGGGTATCCAGTCGCCTAACATTTGTGGACGATCCGCGATGCGCACCGACAAAGCCCAGTCAATCGCGCTCAAAAACGCGGCGGAATAGTGATCTTTTCCGACGATCGAAGCGGCGATCAATGGGTCTGCTTTGCCGTTAACAATCGCCAGACTGCGCTGCGTGCTGTCGGCCGGATGCTTTTGCGCGATGCAAAAGTACAACACCCCACCCAAGGCGTAGATATCACTCCAAGGTCCTTGCTGCTCCTCGCTTTCCGGATTGTATTGCTCTAACGGTGCGTAACCACTAGACACCAAAGCGGTCAACCCCTGTGTGGCGTGTCGTGACGCCAGTCGCGCTGAGCCAAAGTCCAGCAGCACAGGCGAGGCGTCTTTACGCACCAGCAAGTTACCGGGTTTGATATCTCGATGAATAAACCCTTGACGATGCACTTCCGATAAGCCCTGAGCGATCGGTTCAATCAAGCGTTTTAACGCGCGCTCGCTTCGATTCTGGGGCGTCCTTACGTGTTGGCGTAGCGATAGACCCTCTTCGAAGTCCATCACCATGTAGGCGGTGTTGTTCTCCTGAAACAGCGCACTGACCCGAACAATATTCGGGTGACGAAAGCGAACCAGGTTTCGCGCTTCCTTGACAAATCGGTCCAACCCCCATTGGTAGAGCGTTCCATCAGAGGCGTGATTCGGCCGAACTCGATTGTCATCGGAGCGTCTGGCGATGTCGCTTGGCAAATATTCCTTGATCGCGACCCGGTGGCCCAAGCTGACATCAGTCGCCAAATAGATGACACCAAATCCACCCCGCCCGAGCAGCCGCACGATGCGATAATTCTGCAGGCGCGACCCTTGTGGCAGTGTGTCAGCTGTAGACGCAGTCGAATCCATGATCAGCGTGGCGTTACGGGTTCAGAATGTGCGCTCGAGTGTATCCACTCGAAGCCCGACCGCGGTCACAAAAATGCATTTCCATCGCTCCTACCCAACATTTTCCGGCAATACGCCGATAAGCCATTAACGACCAGTCGAAAACGCACTGCATCACTGGTCTATAACAGACCTATCGCTCGACGAAAGACGGTCCGTGAAAGACGTGTATGAAGGGTATGACCCCGATTGAACCCGATTCATTCCCACATTTCGTCAAAGTAACCACACCGCTCTCACTTTAGCTTGCAGGATTCTTCACCGACTATGACGACCGCAAACGAACACCTACAGCAGTACATTGACGAACAGGATGCCGCTGAGCGCATGTTACCTCTGGTCGGCACGCTCTATCGCCAACGCGGTGTGATTGTGACAGTGTTTGGCAGAAAACTGATGAGCTCCTCGACCATCGAGATCATCAAGGCGCATCGGTTGGCACACCAAACGGTACACGACAGCGTATCCGTTGAGCAGACGATGAACGTTCTGCGGGCGATTGTGGCGGCGAATCCCGGTTCATGTCGAGTCGATCTTGGCCTGCTGACCCATCGAGCTCGTCAGGTTGGCAGTGTCAACGACGACGATTTTCTCCACGAATTTGTCGGCAAGGCATTGCAAAACATTCCTAATACGGTCAGCCTGCTGGACGAGCCTCGGGATATCGTACTGTACGGATTTGGTCGAATCGGCCGCATCATGGCGCGCTTGTTGATCGAACGAACCACCTCGACCAACCCGCTGCGTTTACGCGCCATCGTGGTGCGTGGTGGCCGCGCAGGCGACCTGCGCAAACGCGCCAGCCTGTTACGTCGAGATTCCATTCACGGCCCCTTTAACGGGGATGTGGTTGTCGATGAGAGCAACTCCGCCATTATCGCCAACGGGAATTTCATTAAAGTCATTTACGCCAATCAACCCGAAGACATCGATTACCGGGACTACGGCATTGACGACGCCCTAATTGTTGATAACACCGGTGTGTTTAAAGACGAAGACCAGCTGTCGCGTCATCTAGTGCCAGGCACATCGCGGGTTCTGTTAACAGCCCCTGCCGGTGGCTCGATCAAAAACATTGTCTACGGGGTTAACCACGCAGACATTCACGACGATGACAAAATCGTGTGTGCGGCCAGTTGCACCACGAACGCCATCACACCGGTGTTGAAAGCGATAAACGATCAATTCGGCATCGACAGCGGTCATGTTGAAACCGTTCATTCCTACACCAACGATCAAAACTTAATCGATAATTATCACAGCGCAGAACGTCGCGGACGCAGCGCCCCTTTGAATATGGTGTTGACCTCAACAGGCGCTGCCAAGGCGGTCTCCAAAGCCTTACCTGAACTGGAAGGCAAATTGACCGGCAACGCGATCCGCGTGCCAACACCGAACGTTTCGATGGCGGTGTGCAATCTGAATCTGACAAAAGCTACCGACCGTAACAGCTTGAACGCCTACATGCGCGAGATGGCGTTTAATGGGGAACTCAAGCAACAGATCGATTATTCATTCTCTACCGAAGTGGTGTCATCGGATTTTGTCGGCACCCCAGAACCTGCGATATTCGATTCAGTCGCCACCATTGTCGACGGCAAGCGCTGCGTACTGTACGTCTGGTACGACAATGAATACGGCTACAGCACCCAAGTGCTTCGAGTGCTTCAGTCGATGGCTGGATTACACATTCCCAATGTTGCCTGATTGTTCGCTTGACGATCTTTTATGTTCTCTGCAGCTGATGCATCAGGCTGGCTAGTGCGTCATGCTGTAGAGAACGTAGTTAATTCCTAAGCGATACGCAGTCGCGGTGTACAGCGCGCTGTACTCTTCCATATCCGCGTGCTCCCAGGCGTCTCCCAAATCCATATTCCAGTTCACCACCACCATCACCCGTCCGTCATCGTCGAGGATGGCCCGCCATTGCGGTCGTTGCCGGGACGCGTTGCTCTCGACTACCGAGGGTGTCTTTGATATCGGCAGCTCCCAGGTCTCACCCGGATTCAGGCACAGCGCGCGAAGTCCAGGAATTTGTATAAAGTCGTCTATCGGGAAATGGACGTTAAAGATTTCATGGGTGGGGGGTAAGTCGACGATTTCACGATCGGAAAACACTTGACTCATCCAATCGGCGAATTGCTCCCATTGGTAGCGCCCGTGAAAATCATCCACCAGTAAAAATCCGCCGCGCAGTAAATATTCTCGAAGCGTATCGGCCTCAAGCGCGGTGAACGACGCAAAACCTGCTTCCACGACGTACAGCATCGGAAAATCGTAAATTCGCTCGTCCAGCAGCGAGATGGATTGGCTGTCCTCGTTGGTGTCCACATCGGTCAGACGTTTCATCGCTGCGATAAAATGTGGCTCGGATTCGGAACAATCGGCTTGCCAGTGCGGGTAACCGATGTGGTCTCCCAAGGCATCGATGGCGCGTTGGTTGTCGGCAAAAATGAGTCGGGAGAACGTGAATTCACCGTTGGCGATGCCCGGCAAGGCCGAGGGGCATTGCGGTCGTTGTGGGGACGTGCAAATGGCCAGATCCGACTGCGCTTGAACGAGGCCGCCAAACATCGTAGTGGCGGCGAAGCACAACGGCCCGAACCAGCTATGCGGAGATTTTTTTGTACGCGCCCGGGCGCTGCTGTGTTTCGCACTCATAGCTTTAAGGCTAGACTGTTCGCCTCTGTTGAGCAACCGCTTTGGGTCTCGTCCATCGTGTATATCGGTATTGATCTTGGAACCTCTAGTGTAAAAACGCTTCTCGTCGACGATAATCAATCGATATTGGCATCGGCCTCGTTTGAACTTAGCGTTCACAGACCGCACCCGAATGAGTCCGAACAAGATCCGCAGAGCTGGATACAGGGCATCGAGGCGACTTTAGCAAGCCTTAAAACGGAACAGCCGAAGGCATTAAACGCCGTCAAAGGCATCGGACTGTCTGGCCAACAACATGGCGCAACCTTACTCGATGCCGCTGATGCTCCGCTGCGTGCTTGCATACTGTGGAACGATACGCGAAGCCATGAACAAGCCGCGCGGCTGGATACGCCTCAGTCCAGAGACATTATCGGCAACATTTTGTTCCCGGGCTTTACCGCGCCAAAGCTTGCTTGGGTGGCTGAGAACGAACCGGAGATTTTTAAAAAAGTCGCCAAAGTTCTCCTACCCAAAGACTACGCCCGGCTATGGCTAACCGGTGAGTACGTCTCGGATTGTTCCGACGCCGCTGGCACCGGTTGGTTGGATGTGGCAAAACGGCAATGGTCACCGGTGTGTCTTGCAGCCTGTGATCTCTCTACCGATCACATGCCTTCTCTGGTTGAAGGGTCAGAGGCGTCGGGGATACTGCGCACCGATCTGGCGACCCGATTTGGGATGCCCAAGGGCGTTGTGGTTGCTGGCGGCGCAGGCGACAATGCAGCGTCCGCTTGCGGTATGGGGAATGTGGGTGAAGGCGATGCGTTTGTATCTCTGGGCACCTCCGGCGTGATGTTCGCCAGCAACAACCGCTACCGCCCTAACGCCGCCAGTGCCGTGCATACGTTTTGCCATGCCGTGCCCGATACCTGGCATCAAATGGGCGTCATTCTGTCTGCCTCCGATTCGTTGAGCTGGCTCAGCGGCATCACCGGAAAATCCGCAGCCGAGCTCACCCAATCACTGCAGCCTAACACAGCAACTGCAGTGAACGAATTGTTCCTGCCCTACCTTGGCGGCGAACGCACTCCCCACAACAACGCCAATGTCCGGGGCTCTTTGCACGGGCTCTCTCACGCCACAGATGTGAGTCAACTCACTCGAGCCGTGTTACAAGGGGTAACGTTTGCGTTTAAGGATTCCCAGCAAGCCCTCGCCACAGCAGGCACTGAGCTCGCCAGTGCATTCGTTATTGGCGGCGGCAGTCGATCTCCTTATTGGGTGCAGCTGCTGGCGAACGTTCTGGGTGTGCCAATGCACGTCACCCAGGAAGGTGATGTCGGTGCCGGGTTTGGTGCGGCCCGTCTGGCGCGTTTAGCCGCTGGTGGTGAACCGGTGTCGTCTGTGTGCACACCACCGGATATTGCTGCGACAGTGGAACCTGACGTGTCCCGAGCTGATGAATTTGGTGAGCGGTATGAGGCTTATCGAGCGGCTTTTGCCCGATGATGGTCGTTCGCCGGGCTGCAGGATTTTATTGGCGGAGAGGGAGGGATTCGAACCCCCGGACGGTTTAACCCGTCAACGGTTTTCAAGACCGCCGCATTCGACCACTCTGCCACCTCTCCAAGCCGGCCATTATACAAAAAGTGAATCAAATTCTCTACATTCAGGGAGCTTTTGATATCTTTTGTTAAACCTAGCAGTACATTGCAGTTTTCGTGTTGATTTTTGCGAGATACAACCCTAGGTTTCAAAACGTATAAGTCGATGTATAGATAGCCATTTCATATACACTTCAGTTAGTAATCCATCGGTCCGTTCTGAACTAAATTGTTCTGAACTCAAAATTAGGTTATTTACCTTAAACTAGGAGATTTACCCGCATGCAAACCACAGGACCCATAGTCCGCACTCACGAGAGCGCGCTCGCCACCAACAAGGTTCTGCGCAATACCTACATGTTATTGGCCATGACCTTGCTGTTCTGCGCAGCGACGGCCGGCGTTTCGATGTTGTTTGATCTTGGTCGCGGCGTTGGCACCATGGCATTTTTCGCCTCGTTCGCCATCATCATGTTCGTTTTACCGAAAGTTGAAAATTCTTCGGCAGGCATTTGGGCGGTATTCGCCTTCACCGGCCTGTTAGGGCTTGCTATAGGGCCTACGGTCCAGCACTACTTGAACTACCCGAATGGCTCGCAAATCGTCGCTACAGCGATGGGCGGCACTGGGACAATCTTTTTAGGGCTGAGCGCCTACGTGCTGACCACCCGAAAAGACTTCTCATTCATGGGCGGTTTTCTGTTTGTCGGCTTCCTTGTTGCTGTCGTTGCAATGATTGCCAACATCTTCCTCCAGATCCCAGTTCTGTCAGTGGCTCTGTCTGCAGTCATTGTCCTGATCATGAGTGGCTTCATCTTGTTTGACACCAGCCGTATCATCACTGGTGGCGAAACAAACTACGTCCGTGCAACGGTTAGTTTGTTCCTGAATATATACAACATTTTCCAAGGTCTTTTGATGCTGGTCGGCATGGGTGGGGACGACTAAACGCTCGTAACCTTCGGTTAAGACTGGTCGGAAACATGACCAGCCGCAGTATAATCATCGTGCGATGTTTAACAACTCACCTTGATCTCATCGGGTCGCACACGCGCGGCCCGATGCGTTTTCGCTTACACAACACTCTTCCAAAGCAAGGCTGAATCGACGATGGACATAGGTATAGCCGGATGGCTGCTCGCGGGTTTGATGCTATTCATGGTAGCGCGCGGCATCCCTGCTGCGATCAACATGGTGAAGCACGCCCCCAAAGGAACTCTGCCTGAATGGCTAAACGCCGCCTTGTTGTTGGCGGCGGTCATGGCCTTCGTGCTTTTTCTGATGAGCATTACTTAGAGATCAGGATCGTGTAGAGATTGAGGGGCGCCGTTAACTCTGCGCTGCGACAACTTTTGGCAACACGCACAGCATCTCGTACAACAGATTTGCACCAATCAACGCGGTACTGCCAGCCATGTCGTAAGGCGGGGAGATCTCCACCAGATCGGTTCCCACGAGGTTGACCCCCTTCAATCCTCGAATGATCTCCAGCGCTTGAACGGTGGTTAGCCCGCCTATTTCCAAGGTGCCGGTGCCCGAGGCAAATGCCGGGTCCAGACTGTCAATGTCGTAGGTTAAATACACCGGGCCTGAGCCCATCTGCTGACGCACTTCCTGCATCAACGGGGTCAGCGATTGGTGCCAGCATTCTTCCGCCGTCACCACCCGAAACCCCTGACTTCGTGGCCAGTCAAAATCGTCGTCGGCGTAACCGGTGCCTCGTAGCCCAATTTGTACCACCCGAGAGGCGTCCAGCAATCCTTCTTCAAAAGCACGGCGGAACGGGGTGCCGTGGGCGATTGGTTCGCCGAACATGTGCTCATTGATATCCGCGTGTGCGTCTACGTGCACCAGTCCGACCGGACCGTACTGTTTGGCCATCGCTCGTAAAGCAGGCAACGTCAAGGTATGATCCCCACCCAAGGTCAAAGGCACCGCCCCTGCCTGAACGATGTCAGTCAGGCCCGCCTCAATGATGTCGATGCTCTTCGCCAGATTGAAGGTGTTGATGGCAATATCGCCCAAATCCGCCACGTGCATATGGTCGAACGGCGATACCCGCGTGGCCATGTTGTAAGGGCGTAGCATGGCGGACTCGGCGCGAATCTGGCGAGGCCCGAATCGGGTTCCGCTGCGATGCGAGGCGCCGATATCCATCGGTACACCCACGAAAGCGGCATCGAGTCCTGCGGCGGAACTTGCCGACGGAAGCCGCATCATGGTGGCAGGGCCGGCAAAACGCGGCATCTCATTGCCACCCAGCGGTTGATTGAAATTCATAAGCGATAGGGTATCGTATCTGCGTGAAACCTGAGCGGTTGAAAGTACTTAAATATCTCGCCGTTGCGTCAAGGATCGTGGATCCAGGCAAGCCTCGACATCAATAAATTCAACCCTGCGCGCCCGGTCACAGTTTTCAGCTGACAAAATCCCTCAGACGCCCACATGTAGACAGATAAGGTAATCGTAAAATACATCAAGAACTTCCAAATTCGGCCGACAGAGTAGGTATCTATCGGTATGAATGGTGCCCCCCATGGCTCGCTCGTCAGACTCCAATCTTCTTGTCGCTATCATAAAGGACAAGACATTTCAGGCTCGTGAAATTCGTCGTGTCATCAAGTTGTCACTGGTGTACCTTCTGCTTACCACCGCGTTGTTGGGTGTGTTCTACAACCACATGCTCGGTGAACTGACCAGCGGCAGCTCACCGTTGTTGTTTGCTTCTGAAGACATCAGCTTCATCAACGAAGCCGTGCCACCATTAGGTGCCGTGTTGATGCGATGGATGATTGCCATGATGGTCGTGAACATCATATTGACCCTGTGCTTGGGCGTCTACATTGTCCGAAAAATGGGCCAACCACTGCTCGCCATTCGTCGCGCCTTACGTGAAGTCTCCGCCGGTAATCTCGTTGTTCGCTTGCGTGAAACCGACAACCGCGACTTTGGCGAATTGAGTCAAGATTTACAAAACGCTATGAGCGTGGTGCGAGACCGTATTGCCGAAGCCAAAGCATCGGTTGCAGTCGCTGACGATGGAGATTTGGAAAAAGCCATCGAAAACACGCAAAACGCACTCAATTTTTTCAAAGTCAACAGCGCTAACAGTTCATCCAACGACGACTCTAACGCAGCGTAACTGATGGTTATGGGAATATTCAACGCACGACACGCAGCGATTACTGCATCGCTGGTTTCACTGATGTTGGCCGGGTGCGGATCCGATGGTGGCTCAGCCCCCGCCGAAAGAATCGGTCCAGGGACCAATGGCAGCTATTTGTTTGTGGCATCCCCGACCTACTATTTCGGCACCACCGATGTGGGCACCGATCGCACCCAAACTGTCGAACTGGTCAATCGAGGCGGAGACATCTACCCCATAGAGAAAGTGCAGATCATTGGCAACAATCGCGAAGAGTTCGTCACTGACTTCCACGGTCCGATTAGGTTGAACCCGTCAGAGGCCGTTCGATTGAACATTACTTTTCAACCGGTCACCGATGGACGAAAGTTCGCCAACATCGACATCGATTTCGACACCATTGTTCAGGTCAGCGAAGAAGACAACGCAAACGAGCAGCGATTTTACGCAGCAAAAGATCTGGAACAACAGCAAAATTACAGCGCCGCTAGCCAACAGTACCGTGAATACGTCGCCAGCGATCCGGCTGTGGCTGTCAATAAACGCCGCGCAGCCATCAAGCTACCGGTGATCGCCGAGGTTAAGACCTACGGCGATGGTAACGACTTCAAAAGCTATTTAAACGCAATCAATGCACGAGACGCCGGCGAATTTGATGTAGCGCTTTCGCAAATCGATCAGCTGTTGATCACTGACGCTGACAGCTACCTGGCCGATGATTCGCTGTATCTGAAAGGCTATATTGAGCTGATAGACACCCAAGACTACGCAGCCGCGCAAGAGACCATGGAGCGGTTGCGGCGCACCTACCCCGACACCACTTACTACGACACCGCTTTGTACAGCGAAGCCTTAGCGTTACAAGCCCTGGGCAGCGAGACTCTGGCTATCGAAATTTTGCTGGATTTACGCTATAAGCACACCGGTATCAAAGCCTTTGGCTTATCCATGCCCAAAGACAATGTGTTGTCGCGAGTCTGGTTCGATCGCGCCACCGATGCCTTGGAAAAAATGGGCGCGCTATAATCTGATCATGAGTGATCAGTGGCAAGCCTTACTCGAGGCCAAGCTCAACCTCAGCATAGAAAACCAGTCTCGGCTCAGCGGCGGGGATTTCGCCGACAGCAGGAAGTTACGGCTGAGCGATGGCACATCGGTGTTTGTCAAAACCCACACCACGCCACCACCAAACTTCTTCACGACTGAAAGCGCTGGACTGCGTTGGTTACGCGACACGCACAGTGTGACCATCCCCGAAGTGCTTTTCGTCTCTGACAACCCACCGTGTCTGGTACTGCAATGGATCGACGAAGGGCCACGTACTTCTCTCGGTGAACAACAATTCGGACGGGATCTGGCTGCACTGCACAGCAGCCATTTTCCCCATTTCGGACGACCAGACGCAGCCACCACTGGCAGCCTCGCCCTGCCCAACGCCCCGATGAATGATTGGGTCAGCTTCTACCGCGATCAACGCCTGTTGCCGTTGCTGGACATAGCCCAGCTGGACAACGCCTTAGCGGATTCAACCTGTCGATCTTTGCGTCGCTTGTGCGATTCACTGGAACAAGTTGCACCGCCCTGCGCAGCCCCTTCACTTGTTCACGGGGATCTGTGGGCCGGGAATCGGCTGGTGGATAGAACCGGTCAAAGCTGGTTGATTGATCCAGCCGCACACGGCAATCACCGCGAATTTGATTTAGCGATGATGCGTCTATTTGGTGGCTACGACGAGTCTTGCTTTGCTGCGTATCAGGAAGTATTTGCGCTGGATGATGGCTGGCAGGAACGCGTCAATCTGTTTCAACTGGCGCCGTTAATCGTCCACGCCATAAAATTTGGTGGTCATTATGCAACTGCAACCGCAACGGCGCTAGGCGCGTTGGGATTCTAGTGATCGGCCGATAATGTCGATTAACCGCTAACAATGTACGCAGCGTTGCCCGTAGCAATCAGTACGCCGTCTTGGTTTTTCAACCCCATCCGGGCAACCCCTATACGCCCACCCAAACGCACCGTTTCCGCCTCGCAGATAAACCGGGTACCGATGCCAGCTCTCAGGTAATCCACTCGCATGTCTAGGGTACCTAGGTAGGTAAACCGTTGCAAAATTTCGTCACTCGATTCTGCCGGATTGGTGCTTGCGATGGACGCCATAATGGCCAGCCCACCGGTGGTGTCCAACACACTAGCAATCACACCACCGTGCAACCGGCCGTACAGAAAATGGCCAATGAATTCCTCTCGCATATTGAAACTAACTGATACCAAGTCTTCCCACAACGCCCCGACTTTTAGTCCAAGGTGCTCATTAAAACAGATGCTGTGTTCAAACATTTGCGTTATCGCAGCATCCAACCGATGCTGTTCTTCCGCACTGCGCAAGGTTTTTTCATCCATGCGGCGAAGCTTACCTCAGCGGTGTATATTACGCCTGACCTAAAGTGTTGGACAGAATCTTGTGGACGTGAAAAATTCGATTGTGGTGGTCACCGGTGGCGCTCGCGGCCTCGGCCTTGCCATTGCCTCGTCACTGGCAGAGCAAGGTGCGGTACTGGCCTTAATCGATATCGATGAGGCCACGTTACGCAAAGCGTGTGAGTCGTTACCGAACCCCACGCAACACAGCTGGCACACCGCAAACGTTGCTGATGAAGCCTCGATTGTCGAGGCGTTCAGCACCATCGCCACACGCCACGGTCGCATCCATGTGGTTGTGAACAACGCCGGAATATTGCGTGACGCCATGCTGGTGAAAACCGATCGCGATAAGCCGAACCGCGTGTCTCAAAAACTTACGTTACAACAGTGGCAGGCGGTTATCGATGTCAATCTGACTGGGGTATTTTTATGCGGACGCGAGGCTGCAAGCCAGATGATTAAAACCGCAACGCCCGGCGTGGTTATTAACGTATCGAGCGTGAGTCGAGCCGGCAACGTGGGGCAGTCCAATTACGCGGCCGCCAAGGCCGGCGTTGCGGCCCTTACCGTGACTTGGGCAAAAGAGCTTGCCCGTCATGGCATACGAGTCGCCGCCATCGCACCGGGTGTTATTGGTACCGACATGCTGGCTTCCATGAAACCCGAAGCATTGAAGCGAATGCTTGAGTTTGTGCCTATCGGCCGGGTCGGGGAAGCCGCCGAAATAGCACACACTGTGCAGTACCTGATAGAGAACGATTTCTTTACCGGTAGGGTGCTGGAGATTGACGGTGGTTTGCGACTGTAAGGCATATTTCGGCTGAGTGAGATCGACTAAACAATACCGATCACTCGCCAGTAAATTTCGGGTCGCGGCGTTCGTTGAAAGAACTGATGCCCTCTCGTCGATCCGAAGTGGGTACCAAACGATTGTAAGCTTCAATCTCCAGCCCCAGTCCGTTCGCCAGTGACATGTCCATGCCTCGATTAACCGCCAACTTCGCCTGGCGCACCGCAATCGGGGCATTTAATGCAATGGTAGAAGCCATATTCAGCGTATTGGGCAAAAGCTCAGCAGGCTCATACACCGCGTTAACCAGGCCCCAGGATTCAGCCTCCTCGGCGGTAAAGCGGCGACCGGATAGAATCAATTCCTGGGCTCGCCGGGTGCCTATTGCACGCGGCAGACATTGCGTCCCACCCGCTCCTGGCATGATACCTAGGCGAGTCTCGGTTTGGGCAAACGTTGCGCTACGCGCAGCGAAAGCAAAATCGACTGCTGCGACCAATTCACACCCGCCGCCAAAGGCTGCCCCGTTCACCGCCGCAATGATGGGCAATGGACAGCCGAGAATTGCGCGCACCATTCGCTCGTACTGGCGATGCTGGGCAAACCAGGCCTCATCGCTCATTCCGTGTCGCTCTTTTAAATCCCCGCCTGCACAGAATGCGCGTGTGCCCTTACCGGTTAGCACCACCACACGAGTATGCTCAGGCAGTGTCGCCAGATACTCGAAACAATCGGTCAGTTCTTCCGCCATTGCAGTGTTGAACGCGTTTGATGCGAAGGGTCGGTTCAACCGCACCTGCAACACCCAATCAGCGGGATGTTGCAACTCCAACGTTTTGTAACTCTTAAGACTCATAAACACTCACGCTCGTGACTCTTCGAGTCTGTCCATCAACATGTCCCAACGTATGATCATTGTCGCGCCGATCTCGTGAAACGCATGCAATACGAATTCGTCCGGTGTGGTCACCGGCATAAACGCGTGTTCAACATCGCGCTGCAAGAGACGGCTCGCCATGGCCAAGCCCATCATCGACCCCATTCCCACACCTCGCCCGTTGTAACCCATACCGATTAATAAATCGGCAGTGGGTGCAAACAGAAACGGCAAGCGATCTTTGGTAATAGCCAACCGTCCGCCCCAATGATAGTCCCAACGCACGCCTTCGAGTTCCGGAAACACGTCAATGGCACGATTTTTTAGGTCGGTAAAATCATCCAGACAAAACTGGTCTCGCATGGGGCCGTGATCCCCCATCGTCAAGCGACCATCGCGGTCATAACGCCCGTACAACACCATTCGTCGCTTTTCCACTAGCGTGGATCGATGAGGTAGTATCCTTTCCTGCAAACCAGCTGGCAACGGCTCGGTAGCGACCTGAATGCTGCGCGCCGGCACCACTTTCTGGCGCAGCCCAGAGACGGTACTATCGGTATAGCCATTGGTGCACACCAGCACCTGCTCAGCGCAGACCTGCCCCACCCCCGTGCTAACAATCCACCCTGCATGTTCAGCCCTTCGTTTCAAGGTTTGGACCGCCGAATGGGAATAAATTTTAACACCCGCGTCCAGCGCAACGCGAGCCAGCTCGCGTGTATATGACAAGGGTTGAATCGAACCGCACGGCTTGATGAACGAGCCACCAATGTAATTTCCCGAACCCGTTTTGCGTGCGATTGTCGCTCGATCCAGCTCTTCTATTTGCAAACCGATGCGAGCAAACTCCTCTGCCTGCCGTTGCTGTTCAGCAAGGCGTTTGGGTGTAACCGCGCCTTGTATCCACCCGGTCTGTTCTGCGTCACACACCATATCAAACTGTTTAATGCGATCGAACACCGTTTGCGGTGTGCGCACCAAGGCGGCTAATAACGGCTCTGCGGCCGCTTGCCCGTAATGGGCCACTAGCGCATCGGGAGATAAATTTAAGCCCACGTTCACCTGACCGCCGTTACGACCCGATGCCCCACCACCCACCACACCCGCTTCCAGCACCACAACATTGGTCGCGTTTTGAGCCAACTCAATGGCGGCATTCAGCCCAGTGATTCCGGCACCGATAATCACGACATCGGTTGTTATATCCTCATTTAAGGGCTCAGTCGACGGAGCAGTTACCGCGGTATCAAACCACAAGGCACTTTGAAATCCATCTATGGGAAACTGCGTCATCAAACCTCCTCACACCAGTGCAGAAACTTCCGCCGTTGGATTGTAATCGTTTGGCTGCCGATCCAGCGTGTGGCGAACGATCTTCAGTAAGTCCGTATGTAGCACGGGCTTGAGCAGTTTCGGTTGCCTATTGATCTCCGCTGAGCCAGACGCACTTGCATTGGCGGTGACAAATACAACCGGTATCCCCGGACAAAGCTGCCGGGCCTGTTCGAACACCACATAGCCATCTTTGCGCGGCATCGAGATGTCCAGAACCATCAAATCGTACCCGTCTGTGTTGGTCACCAGAAAATCGATTGCCTCCTGACCGTCACAAGCAGTCGTTATCTGATAACCAGCACGCCTGAGCTGCATGGCTGCAATGTGACGAAGTCCGGGCTCATTTTCTGCTAAAAGAATCCGCTCCGTACCACCAATTTGATCGATCGAGACATTATCGGCAGCACCATCAGGGCAAGCGTGGTCAAAAGACTCAGCAGCCGGTAGATCGATAATGAGCGTGGTGCCTTTGCCCGGAACACTTTCAATGTGCATTTCACCGCCCATCTGACGAATCGCTGCCAGCGATGATGTCAGACCCAACCCGGTGCCTGTGGTCTTGCCTTTAGTGGTATAAAAAGGTTCAAAAACCCGGCTGCGCTCATAGGCTGTCATGCCTTTGCCGGTGTCTGTGATATTCAGACGAATCATAGCGTGCTGCTTCCCTGCCGCCTCCGCGTTCAACGCGCGCGAACCGATCGTTAGTGTGCCCCCACCGGGCATAGCATCGCGCGCATTTACGATCAGATTAACAATAGCTTGCTCAAGCATGGATCGATCGACACGCACCAGATCAGCACTGACATCGATTAGATTGTGCATCTTGAGACCCGGCCCAAGTAGCCCGTGAATCATTGGATCTAGGTCTTCTAGAAACTCAGACAAGCGCAACACGCGTACGTCGCACGTAAGCTCATCGTGTTTAAAGGTTATCAATTGTTTTACCAACAAACGGGCCCGTTGGACGACGTTGATGATGTTGCGGTACTGAGCGTCGCTATTTTTCTGTTCTGTGTTTTTTTCGCATTCCGTTCGCACGATTTCAGAAGAATCGTAAGCGTTCGAACAGCGCGCAGGTCGAGAGTCACCGCTGGGGAGGACCTCACAATTCATCAGCCCTAGCTCTGCAAAACCCATAATACTTTGTAAATGGTTAGAAAAGTCGTGCGCTACTCCAGCGGCTAGCCGTCCTACCACGTCCAGTCGTTCCGATTGATGCAGTTGATGGGTCAAGCTCTGGTGCTGTTCGTGCAAATTGCGCAAATACAAAAATCCAAACCATGGGATGGTCCAGAGCATTAAGTTGCCGTAAATTGGCAAGAGCCACAGGCCCAGCAAAGGATTTGTCTGCACGGCGGTCAATAACAGCAAGTGCGCAAACAGATACAAGCCAAAAGGAATCCAAGCAGTTCGACTTAGAGTGGCGTGGGACCGCAACGACCACAAACGCCAAGTCGCGTATGACACCACGGTAACGCAGGCGAGAGTTAGAATGAACAAATCAATGCTGTGCTCAAATTGAGCACTGTGCTCTGTGACGATGACTGAGTACCAATGCAGTGTCACCCCTATGGTGATAGTGATCAGGCACAGAGTCCCGACCCAAATCGCGCGCAGTATATTGGTGCGACTCTCCGGAAGACTAATAAAACTTATCATTCCAAACGAAAGATACAAAAACGATAAGGCGTACAAGCCTACGGCTATCGGTTCCCACAGTTTACCGATGATTGAGAGCGACTCCCCGGGTAATTGAGGTCCCTGAGCCAAACACCAGAGCTTTACGATGAAATTGCTCAGCTCGACGAACAGAGCAAAAAGGATGCCGTTGAGCAGCCATGCATCCGAGGAGA
Source organism: uncultured Granulosicoccaceae bacterium (assembly GCA_937951695.1). Taxonomy (GTDB): domain Bacteria; phylum Pseudomonadota; class Gammaproteobacteria; order Granulosicoccales; family Granulosicoccaceae; genus Granulosicoccus. The sequence continues at coordinate 20,835 of CALFBL010000177.1, forward strand.
ATTGATAAATCGGTTTTAGGAGCTTAGATGTGGCGAAAATCATCAACCACATAAACGATGCCAGAAAGTGACGCGAAAGATCGGAATCGGGTGTTCCATCGCCGCCGCCAAACTGAATCAACAATGAATGCAGTATTTCTAGATATGGCATCGCTCAAGCCTGAGAAGACCAGTTGCAAACCGGTAGAAACACGGCCTCTGTGGCATTCTTCGCCTGATGTACGCAATTAGTGACACAGATCTCAGATTACCCCAACGTCCTGTGGGTAACCCGAACGCTGACCTGCCGGTACAATAACACACGTAATTATTGCATCGCAACACAGCGAAAACACACATAATAATATAAACCTAAAGTCTAGTTAGCTACGTATAATAATGCGTTATGCGGCTCCGAGAAACCTTAATAGACATCGTCGTAGGTCATCTTTTCCGCGGAGCGAGGCAAAAAAGAAGCCGGTTATGTCAGTTCTATGTGTGATTCAAACATTGTTATCTACATCGTTGATGACGATGCTCAAGTACTGAATTCCACTCGGGCGCTGATCGAGGCAGAAGGCTGGGGCGCTCGGTGCATGGCCAGTGCATCGGAGTTTCTTCGATCCTACGAAGAGGAACACCTCGGGTGTCTCGTCCTCGATCTTCAACTGCCGGAAATGAGTGGTTTGGAACTGCAACAACAAATGACCGAGCGAAGTATTGATGTACCCGTCGTGTTCATCACAGGACAGGCAAGTATCGAAACCTCTGTTAAAGCCTTGAAAGCCGGCGCAGTGGATTTTCTCGAAAAACCCTTTACCCGAACTGCGCTGGTATCAACCATTAACAATGCTTTGGCTCTGCAATCGCAGTCGCGCCAGGAAAAGGACGCCCTGAACAGAGTGCAAAACCGATTCAAGGATCTTACCGATCGTGAATGGGAAGTGGTCAACGCCATCGTCTCTGGCCCTGCCATCTTGTCTAGTAAAAAGGTTGCGCGAGTCCTCGGCATTAGCCATCGGACCGTCGAGCATCATCGGGCCAGTATCATGACCAAAACTCGATGTGGCTCCCTGCCAGAACTGATTCGCTTAGCCAGCTTTATTGGCATTGCCGATCCCAGTCTTATTGTCGATGATTAGACTGCGGCGCGATTTGCGCTGGTACGCCACCGTCCTCGCCCTCGCTTGAACCATTCGCGGCTAAGCGCTCCGCTTCGATGCGCAAATAAATTTCTTCACGATGAACCGCCACATCCGCGGGTGCGTCGATTCCTAAGCGCACCTGCTTACCCTTGACTTCCAGAACAGAGATTTTCACTTCATCTGCCAAGATGAGAGCCTCCCCTGGTTTGCGTGTTAATACGAGCATTTTTTCTCCTGCACAGCGGTTTACTCCTTCTTGTTCGCCAAAAACGAACAATTCGCATCAAGGATTGAACATTCAGAGATTCAATATGCATAGTAAAGGCCTTTCATGATGTTTAGACTATACGTGGAACTACCTAGTATCGTTGATAGTTGAATTATTTCAGCCGCGGCTCAGTTCTATGAATTGCGCAGAATCTCATTTGAAAGGTCGCTAGATTGTCTCTCTTAGCCGGAATTGACTGAAAATAGCCACTGCGGGATAACCGGAAATCAAAGAGTTGTAACGTTCTGGACACAATCGTTCACAATTCGAATTGAACCATAAGACTCTCCAGACTGTTTTTCAGCTAGACACTGTTTAGCGAGATCCAGTGCCCGTTTCATCACAAGCGAACCTGACTTTTATGCGCACTACAAACAAGCAATCGGGATAGCGACGATGAAATTCAAATCCAGTCTGGACAAGTACCGGCGAGGTAAGCCTGCGGCAGTGACGACAAACACACCCACCGTCGTTATTGAATCTCTGACCAATGAAGGTGACGGAGTGGCACACGTCGATGGGCAGGCAGTATTTGTCGCTGGCACCGCCCCTGGCGATCAAGTCAAAATTTGTATGACTGAGCGCCACAAGCGATGGTCACGCGCGACGGTGCAGGAACTGATCGCCGCGGCGCCCACACGAGTCGATCCACTTTGCCCCTACTTCGATAATTGCGGCGGCTGTTCCTGGCAACACCTGGCTTACGAAGAGCAACTGAACGTTAAACACCACCAGCTACTGGAAACTCTGCAGCGCATTGGAAACCTCGGCCGAGTAAACGCTCGGAACATCGTACCCAGCCCGACTCCTTATCACTACAGAAACCGTATCCGGGTAGTGGCTGACAACAACGCGTTCCATTTTCACAAGTTGCGCAGTAAGACATTGACTGAAATCACTGAATGCGCCATAGCCGCGCCTGAGATTAATCACTACCTTGCCTCCCCGACCCACCCTTTCCCACCAACGCGAACGCATATCGAACTCACTGTATCCGAAGCCGGTGAGGTATCGGCCTACCCGATCCAATCTGATCGATCTACTGAATTAGGATTTCGGCAAGTCAATAGCGCCGTATCTGAGATGCTGACCGAATCCGTTATGTCTTTGATCACCGAGCGACTGATTGAGCCAAACCGCGCAGCGTCATCGCTGATGTTGATGGATCTGTATTGCGGCCACGGTAGCTGGAGCCTGCGCGTAGCCGAGCGCCACCCCGATTTATGCGTGGTCGGTGTTGACGCCTTGGCAGACAACATTCGCATTGCTCGACAAGCCGCTAGCGCCATCACCAACGTGTCGTTTACACTTGGCCGAGCCGAGAAAGTCTTGACCAATAAAGAGGTAACCTACGACGCCGTTGTGGTAGATCCTCCACGCGCCGGGCTTAGCGATACCGTAATTGAGGCGTTGACACGTAAAGCACCCAAAGTGTTGTTGTACGTTTCCTGCCACCCCGCCACGCTTGCAAGAGATTCCGCCAAACTGTGCGCCGGCGGTATTATGCTGGACTACGTACAGGCCTTCGATATGTTCCCACAAACCCCACACGTTGAAACTCTGGCAGTATTCGCTGGCGCTTAGGTTCGAACCTCAGCGATGGCCAGCGATAGTAGTTACCGCATCACCCAGCCACCATTCGGTATTCAACGGGCTGTTATAACGAAACAGACAATCAGCTACTCAGAAATCCCCACGCCGTACAAAAGCCCACCGAGTAAGTGTTCGCGGAATCTGGGTTCCGAATAACTCTCGACAGTATGACCGCCGCCTGTGTACCAAGAGCGACCTCCGTCGTACTCGTGAAACCAAGCGATAGGGTGATCGCTACCCATGGTTCCCCCCGTATACGACGCTTCATCGAGGGTAAGCAGTACGTCGACCCGTGCTCTCGGGTTTTCATTAAAGTTGTACCATTCATCGGTCCTCACCCACGTGTCAGCCAAGTGCGCAGTCGATACGTGCGTGCCATTCTCGACCGTTTGCGTTGCAGTCTGAATCACTGGATGCGACTCGAAATAGGCCCCAACAAGATTTCCGTACCAAGGCCAGTCGTATTCCGTATCGCTTGCCGCATGAATGCCAACGAAACCGCCACCGGCGCGAATGTAGCCCTCAAACGCTGCTTGTTCCGCATCATCGAGCACGTCGCCTGAGGTCAGTATCCAAACCACCGCATCATAGGCTGACAGTTTCAATGGCGTGAAGTGTCCAGCCGAAGAATTGGCACGCGCTATTGCTATACCCTGGCTAGCGGCAAGCTCTTCTATAGAATCAATGGCGGTTTCCACCGACTCATGCCGAAACCCACGGGTCTCACTGAACAACAACAATCGCGGTGGGCCCAAAGCATCCGTACCGGCCACTAATTCATCTAGGTTACTAACACCATCGCCGTCATTATCCCAACGTTCGATATCAAACTGGTCCGCGCTAATGTCAACGACTTGAGAATCGCTCGTGCCTGTGCGCAGATTAAGCGCAACGCTGCCCAAGGTGATACCACCGTTGTCGTCATTAAAAAAAACCGTCAACGTGTTTTCCGAATCTGCAGGAAAATCATCCATCGCAGACCAGAGTTCGTCCCCGACCCAACCCGCTGTAAAATCATTGTCTCCCCATGTCAATCGTACTTGCAGAGCGTCCGACATGAACGCAGGCACTGTGATGTTGAAGTTCACGCGAGTAGTGGTTTGCACTAACGGATCAGGTATGGAGGTGCCAAGATTATCACCGTTATCCGTTGAATTCACGCCATCGTTTAAACTCAAATCTGCATCAACACCTGAACCACTACCTGAACCACTACCTGAACCAACACCTGAACCACTACCTGAACCACTACCTGAACAACCTGCCAGCAGCACGGCGCCGATAAGCAGGAGAACTGCGATGATCCGGGGATTTGTATAAGAAAAATTGGGCATAGTGTGTCCGGCGGCAGTTCACAGTATTATATGGGTAGCGAGCGGGGTCGAACCGCCAGTGCAGTTTATTCGATTGATTGATCCCGTTCTGATTACTGTGCAAGCAAATGCTGGGTAATAATGCAGCGTTCGCACATAACGGGGCCATGGATGCGCTATCTCGCATCCCCATTTCACAAAGATCCCGTTTTAGAAGGACCAACAGATCAAACCTATCGCTCAAGTGTCAATGCGGAGTGCGGTGACTGGCACAGCCTCCAATGCCTCGCCCTCCACCGTCAGTCGAGTGGTTTGTTGTTGTGATGACTACCAGAGTTTTGCCGCATGCCTCAACCAATCAGACGCCGTGCTCGATCAGTTTGGCGGCACTGAGATCTACCAAACCTCGCAATCGCAAGTCAAGGTTGACGAAGGCATCGAGCACTTGCGCTGCATGCGACTGCAAGGAGAAAGGCTTGTTGCGTTGGCACACCGATTATTGCAACACAGCGGTAGCCAATACCGTAAGCGCTGCCATTCCATTCGTTGGCTTGATACACACATTGATCGATGCGGACGATCGGGACGATTCATTGGGCCCTGTTGTCGCATACGTGCAAACCCAGCATGCCAAAGGCGAACCCGACTATCGGTTTCACACAGCAAAGTTACCTCTTGGCGTGACCCCCGTCAATTGTAGGTGAAATTTTTCTCTGCAAGCTCCAGGGTAGAGCTAAGCCGTCCGCGTTTTTTGGTGGTAGTGGGCAATCGATTGTTAAACCGCTTATATGACAGTAACCAAAGTTAGTTGCAAGAAGTAGCTGCACTCTGTTATCAAGACCATGCGCGGTGTCATTGGCGATACGCATGTTGTTCTCGACATCCTGCGTCGCGAAATCACCGTCAGGCTGGAAGGTCAAGCCATGCAGACCAAGTTGATGCTTCTCCGCGCTGGCCGCGCATTTTTCCTGATACGGTGCTGGCGGACACCATCTCTTCAGGAGTCAAAAACAAACTGCCTAACAGGAGCTGTTTTGACGGAATGTTCAAATAGGACAGCAGATCTTCAGAGCGCAAGATCCCACCGCTTGACCAGTAGCTGATCCACCCCTGCTCTTCAGCTGCCAGCAAGATGTTTTGAGTTGCAGCCGACGCCGCAGCAACGTGTTCGATGTTCTGCATCGACAGTTCAAAGCCAGGTTCAGGCAGCCAAGTCACTTGCACCAATGCCCCACAAGCGGCCAACATGTTTTTGATCTTGCTGTTCCAGCCGCGACTCCACTCAGAGTTTGGATGCGCTTGCGCCTGAGTAGACAGATGCTTTAACAGGCGATTGATGTTCGCCCCGTCCACCACGTAAAAGCGCCAAGGTGCCGGAGAATCCAGCGCTGAATCTTGATGAAATTCCTGGTTGATTTTTTTATGGAACGGGGCATGCCCACCGGTTTCAATGATCTCTTTCAGGGTAGCTCTGTGCGCGTCGGTCCAATGCTTAGCCGTATGGCGGCGCGCAGCGGGGTCACCAAATAGTTTGTCCGTTTTGCGAGCTCGTATGACCTCTGTGGTGGTCCGAGTGTTTGATGGTTTAGTCATAGTCATGGTCAAACTCTAAAGTCGCAAACGCTGCGAGGGATGAGTAAATCATCTCAAGTAACCTACTGAATATCACGTGGCTCACCGCGTTCACACTTCTTACAATCTAATGAATGCCCGATTTTTTCCCGTCGGCCCGCTTCGGTTTCTACCCAGGCCCGGTTTGTCCAAGGCGGATTATGCCTGACATGCTGATTGTGCCCACAGCACAAGATGGCCACCCAGTCGTCAACTGAATCCTTCGTGTAGCCGGTTATTTTCTTCAACATGCCTCAATCTTTCGATTTACCCGTCAAAGCCGCCTGCAAAGACAGCGCCAATGCTGATTCAGGTTCTGTCTTTCTCGGCGGCTTATGACGCTGTTGACCTGGGTGCGATGAGGATTTGTCTGATCGAGCAGTTTTTTTTGAGATTGGGTTTGGTGTTCTACTTGCGGGTCTAGTGGCTCGATTGTCTTCACCTGCTCTGTCGTTCAGCCGCATCGATAAACCGATGCGATTTCGCTGAACGTCCACGCTCATCACCTTTACCTTCACAATGTCGCCAGCCTTAACCACCGATCGTGGATCCTTTATAAAAGTATCGGACAGTGCGGATATGTGCACCAAACCATCTTGATGCACACCCACATCCACAAACGCGCCAAAGGCTGTGACATTGGTCACTTGCCCTTCCAGGATTTGATTTTCTTTTAGCTGGCCGATGGATTCAATACCGTCGGTAAACTTCACGGCCTTGAAGTCAGGCCGCGGATCGCGGCCGGGTTTTTCCAGCTCGAGCAATATGTCTCGCACCGTCGGTTCACCGAAGGTGTCATCGGTAAACTGCGCAGGGTTCAGCGATTTTAAATACGTGCTGTCGCCAATCAGCTCACTGAGCTCTTTGCCACTGTGTTCGATGATGCGTTTCACCACCGGATAACTTTCCGGGTGCACGCCAGAGGCGTCCAACGGGTTAGAACCATTGGGGATGCGCAAGAACCCTGCAGATTGCTCGAACGCTTTTGGCCCAAGCCGCGGCACTTTTTTTAACTGCGAACGGCTGTCAAACGCTCCGTGCTCATCCCGATAACTGACGATGTTCTCAGCCAGCGTACTGGACAGCCCCGCCACGCGCGACAACAGTGCCTTCGATGCTGTGTCCAGATTCACACCCACCGAATTTACACAATCTTCGACTGTGGTTTCCAGACAGCGCGCCAAGGCATGCTGCGAAACATCGTGTTGGTATTGGCCCACACCAATCGCTTTAGGGTCAATCTTCACCAGTTCCGCCAAGGGATCTTGCAAGCGACGCGCAATCGACACCGCCCCTCGAATGGTGACGTCCAATTCAGGAAATTCCTCTTCCGCCAGCTTCGATGCCGAATATACGGAGGCGCCAGCTTCCGACACCAACACTTTTATCATGCCTTTTGACTTGGCAGTTTTTATCACCTCATCAGCGAGCTTTTCTGTTTCACGGCTGGCCGTGCCGTTACCGATAGCGATCAGCTCAACCTGGTTGTTGTCGCACAGCACACTGAGTTTGTGGACGGCTCGATCCCATTGCTTTTGAGGTTTATGGGGATAGATCGTGTCGTGTTGAATCACCTTGCCATTCGCATCAATCACACACACTTTCACACCGGATCGATAGCCAGGGTCCAGACCCAGAGTCGGTCGGGCACCGGCCGGGGCGGACAACAACAAGTCTTGTAATTTGGCAGCGAAAACGCTGATCGCTTCATCATCGGCTTTCATCTTTAGATCCGTGAACAGCTCAGCTTCCAGATGCATGGACAACTTGACTTTCCAAACCCAGTCAACCACCTGCGAGCGCCAGGCGTCCGCTGGCCTACCTTCGTCTCGAAACCCCAAGTAAGCAGCCACTGAATCGATGCATCCCGCCTCACCAAAACCCTCCGCCTCTTTAAGCTGAAGTTTTAGCGACAAAGCGCCTTCAGTGCGACCACGGAACATCGCCAGCGCCCGGTGCCCAGGAATTTTTGAGTATGATTCCTGATGGCCCAGATAGTCTTTAAATTTCTCAGTGTCGTCGGTTTTAGCATCCGCTCGTTTCGGCGCAGGGCCAACACACAAATACCCCTTGGTTTGCATCTGCTCTCGAAGCCGACCAACCAGAACCGCGTCCTCAGCAAATCGCTCTACCAAAATAGAGCGAGCACCATCCAGCGCCGCTTTTTCATCCACCACCTTTTTCTCGGCAGAGATGTAAACTTTGCTTTCCACTGTAGGATCCTTCTCAGGAGAGTGCCACAGCGTATCCGCCAGCGGTTCCAACCCGGACTCGATCGCAATCTGCCCCTTAGTGCGACGCTTCTTTTTGTACGGTAGGTACAGATCCTCTAACGCCGACTTGGTTTGGGCTTTCAAAATGCGAGCTCGCAGCTCATCGCTCAGCGCGCCTTGCTCCTCGATGGTCGACAAAATGGAATCGCGACGGGCATTGAATTCCCGCAGGTAACCAAGGTTCTGTTCCAGATCTCTGAGTTGGGTATCGGTCAAACCGCCAGTAGCCTCTTTTCGGTAACGCGAAATAAAAGGCACGGTGTCGCCGCCGTCCAACATTTCCACAGCCACTTCTACCTGTGCAAGCGTTGCGCCGATGGTGTTGGCGATGGTTTGAAAAAGCTGTGAATTGTTATCAGTCATGTGCGGGTGTAACCGAGCAATCAACCGTAGGGAGCCCGGTATCGTATCACCAAGAAAGTGGCAATTATTCCAGTTACAAAATCGTCAACCGGTAGCATTTTCAGTGTCTATAAGCTACCCCAATCAGCGGTGGATAATGTTTGAACATTTATTCAAAATTATGACGCCTGCCCCACTGGCCGCTGGAAGTGGCCCTCTCAAAGGCCGCTAATCCTGAGTGCTAAAGGTCGAAAAGCGGCTTGTGGAACGGTGAAAATTGGTGTACCGTGCGCGAGTCGCAATAAAGGGGAGCTGTCGTTCTCACTTTGTCGGCAAGATGTGGGAGAGTTCAACGCTGGCGCACCCGAAAGGGCGATTTGCGAGACGTTGACGCCGAAGGAGCAACGCCCAGTAAACTCTCAGGCCCCCGGACCACATCTTTGCTGTAGACATCTGGAGAGAGATGAACACTTTCGTTCATCCACCGAAGGGGTAAGCCAACAGCTGAATTTGCTGAAAGGCCCACGCTCTCAGGTTCCAAGACAGATGGGATAGCGGCACGATGTTTAGGCATCGCGTCATTATTAACCTGTTTTGGAGCTTTACCTCATGCAACACATTGCCGTTTTGGGTGCCGGAATCACCGGCGTGACGACCGCTTACGCCCTGCTAAATCGAGGTTATTCCGTCACCGTTCTAGACAAGAACCGGTACGCGGCCATGCAAACCTCGTTTGCCAACGGTGGCCAGCTTTCCGCATCAAACGCAGAAGTCTGGACCCAAGGGGCCACGATCCTGAAAGGCATCAAATGGATGCTGAAAAAAGACGCTCCTCTGTTGGTTAACCCCATGCCCAACTGGCATAAGTATTCGTGGATGGCCGAGTTCGTCAGCAATATCCCCAAATACGAACAGAATACGGTTGAGACCGCTCGCCTCGCTATCGCCGCTCGCGAGCATCTGTATTCCTGGGCCGATAAAGAGAACATCGATTTCGACAAGGAGATGCGAGGTATCCTGCACGTCTATTCCGATAAAAAAGGCTACGACCACGCGACTCGCGTTAACGAGCTCCTGAAGAAAGGCGGACTCGATCGCCAAGCAGTCACCGGCGATGAAATGAAAACCATCGAGCCTGCCCTCGCTGGAGATTTTTATGGAGGTTACTACACCCCCAGTGACTCTACAGGCGATATTCACAAGTACACCCGAGGCCTTGCCAAAGCGTGCCAGCGACTGGGCGCAGATTTTCTGTTTGATGCTAACGTCAGTACACTCAATCACACCAACACCGGTATTGAAATCACTCACTGCGAGGGTACGTCGCCCAAGACCGCTTCGTACTTCGATGGTGTTGTGGTTTGTGCAGGAATTGAAAGCCGGCGTTTTGCAGCCATGTTAGGGGATCGCGTAAACATATACCCCGTCAAAGGCTACTCGATTACCGTCGAGCTTAACGACGAGGAAGCGCAAGCCGCAGCTCCCTGGGTAAGCCTTCTCGATGACGACGCAAAAATCGTTACCAGCCGGCTAGGACATGACCGTTTTCGCATCGCAGGCACCGCCGAATTTAATGGCGAGAACTACGACATACGCGACAACAGAATTCGTCCATTGACTCAATGGTGCCGAGACCTGTTCCCCAACGTGAACACCGACAGAGTGATTCCATGGGCAGGGCTTCGCCCCATGATGCCCAACATGATGCCACGCGTAGGTGCTGGTACCTTACCGGGTGTGTTCTACAACACCGGTCACGGGCATTTGGGCTGGACACTGTCCGCTGCAACCGCTGAACTCGTTGGTCAAAGCGTTGAAGCCTCCATGCCGTCAAGATTGCGCATGGCGAGTTAAGATTTAAACACAGACCAAAACAAAATCCACTCGCCACCGCTGAGCAGCCCGGTGCTACTCTCGGTGTCGAGAATATTACATCCAACGAATCGGCGCGCTACGGTGTCGAGAAAACGCTCCAGCTAACTAACCGGCCTTGATCAATTCTCGATGTCCAGAATTTCTCAAGGTTATTTTTAGTCAACGGGCGTGAAACTCGGTAATTAGCATGCGCCTCATTACACTTACTGTCAGCGTGATCACCGCAACACCCGGATACCTTGGCTTTAGACGTGGAAGATATTTTCGTCGGTGTTATAAATCGAAATCGGTGCCGTGTGGGTAGCAGAGCTTTTTTGGCTGGAGATACCAACCCTATCGTTGTACCGAAGTCTTTGCTGCCAGGCTGCGTATTGGTTTCGACGGTGTTGCGTTCAACAATGCATCGGCCCTCGTGCACCAGTGCGTGGTGTCGGTGACATAGGCAGATTCCGTTTTCTACGGAAGTCTCGCCGCCATTCGCCCAATGATCGATATGGTGTATCGCGAGGTGGCGGTGTTGACTGCACCCCGGAAATTGGCAATGCCTGTCGCGAGCCAGAATGGCTCGTCGAATAGAAGCGGGCCAAGTTCTGCTTTGACGCCCCACATTTAACGGCTCCCCGTCTTGCCACCACATACTCACCAATGAAG
>CALFBL010000178.1 GCA_937951695.1 uncultured Granulosicoccaceae bacterium
GCTCATGGGTGAAAGATAGAACCTCTACGCCGCTAACCAAAATGGCCGTACCTTCATGTGACGGGTCAATTGTGATTTGATAAGAATCGGGTAATTCAGCGCTATTTGGGTCGGTGTACGAGAAACTACTGGCGTCCAGCACTTGTTGTGGTGTGTTTTCCAAAATTGCGATGTCGCTGATGGTAAACAAGGGGTCTTCAACCAGTTCGATGTTGACGTAGAACGTTTTCACCGGTGTTGTGTAAGTACCGTCTGTGAGCGCGAGTTGAAACGTTTCGATGGTTGTGTTGCCTGCGTCGTAATTTTGATATTCGATGGTGTCGGTGAGTGCGAAACTGTAGTCGGATGCAATAGCGGACTCAGCGTCCAGTGCTACGCCATTCACCGTCAGCACACCACCGGCACTTGGGTTACCCGTTAAAACAAAATTCAGACCTTGGCCGTTCATGCCGCTTGGATCAGTGACGATCAGTCGATTGGCATCGATCGGCACTGGGGGGTCACCTTCCGTGTAGCTCAGGCTCTCAGTGATAAACGAGGGTAGCGATGTGTCGGGCGTTGATGCGCTGGCTAGCGCGACCGGTTCGGCGTTGTGGACGTGCATTTCTCCAATCGAGCTTAAAGCTATATCGAAGATCAGGATTTCATCGCTCTCACTGTTGGTCAGAGCGATCTGGTTATCAGCGGCCAGGTAGACTAAGTCTCCAACTCCGATCTCACTGGCAGTGCCAGGCAATGAAGAAACGGGGGCGCTTTGAAACGACGGGCCAGCGCCTAGACTTAAACCCTCAACCGTCTGCGTGTTGAGATTGGTGAAATATAAATAGTCGCCCTCGTCATTTAAGGTAATACCGCGAAAATCGTCGTCTTCCGTGCCGGTGTGCATTAACTGATAATCACTGCCGTCAGCCAGGGACGAATGAATGGTCGAAGCCACGGCATCAGTGTTTGTGAATGTCAAAAAACCTTGCGTTGTTTGCTCGGCAAGATTGCTCGCAGCTTCTGCCGTCGATATTCCGTCAAGCCAGTAAATGCGCCCTGTGGCGTCACTGTAGGTGATGTCGTGTGGATTCGCCATCACGTAGTTTCCGCTAGGGTCTGGATTTTCTATCTGCCCGACATATTCAGTACCGGCTTCAGTGAGGTGCCAGATTCGAATCGCTGCAGGGTGAAAAGGCACTGGGCCGTGCGCAAAAAAAATCAGGTCACGATCAGTGTCTAGTGTTATCGATTCGGGTGTGAACTCATCTCCCGTTCCAAGACTGATCGCCTTGAGTACACTTTGAGGTGTACCTGAACCATCTAGATTCGAATACCACACTTCGGCGGTTAGAGCATTCGTCCAGTACAGTCTGCCGATTCCATTATTGTTGACACCGTTTAGATCGACGTGGATGGCAGTGATCTCATGCCCCGACACTCCTGCTCCTGGTAAATGGGTGGTGCTCACCACATGATCCTGAGTGTCGAAATCACTGTTCGAACGCCAAATTTGTCCAAATTCATCGGCCCAATACAGAGTATCGGCTTCCCCCTGAAATTCAGACGCACCGATGTCGGGTAGACCATCAAGCGGCAGGGACTGGGCGTCGAGCGCTCCGCCGGGGTCGGTGGAGGGTAGAGCACCTGAATTGATGGCAGCGCTGCCATTTAGTAAGGGCCGGACGAAGACAATAGAAGAGCCTGAATCATTCTCAAGGTTGCCCAAGGTCATGCTCGTGTCGATAAAATCGTTTAACGGGTCAACCCCCGCTGCGTCGTCGAACAAGTTAAAGCCGTTGGAAGAGGCATTAGAGAAGCTTGGATTAGAGCCATCGGCGAGTAAGTTATTAAAAAAGAGTGTGGATCGCGCGGTTGCAAACGAGTCGCCATCAGCTGCCAAAGCCGCTGAACCTGTCGCGGCAGTGTTATCGGCGAAGGTGCTGGCCGTTACCGTGCTGCGAGCCCCGAAAGCGGTGTACATCGCGCCGGTTTCGGTTGAGTCGTTGTTTGAGAAAGTTACCCGATCGATTGTTAAATGGGTGGTGACAGGATCTGTCCCCGATGCCGGGCCGTTGTAGACCGCTGAGCCTAAGGCTGCCGAATTGCCCACAAAAGAGCTGTTGGATATAGCGCCTTCACCATCAATCAGAACCGCGCCGCCAGCGGTTCTAGCCGTATTATTTTCGAAATGACTGCCATCAAGACTTAAGGCCTCTCGCGCAAAAACCGCGCCGCCACCCTGAGCCGAGGCATTGTTAACGAATGTGGAGGCTGAGATGTTAACGGTGTCTCCAAGAACGGCGCCACCAAAACCGTCCACGTAATTTCCCACAAAGCTTGTATTCTCTATCGTGACGTCGTCACCGCGAATCGCCCGTGCTTGGGTACCTGACAGATCGGAGGGGGGATTTGAACCGTTGTTGAACTCCGAATATTCAACCCTAATCGTCCCGCCAATTCCTGAGAAGATCGTTCCGCTGCTGACATGGTTAGAAAACTTGGACTCGGAAATTGACAAAGTTGTAGAACCGGTAGCGTAGACGGCATCCCCACCGCGAGCACTGTTCGCATCAAACGTACTGTTGAATATCGACAGTGTACTGTTGGTTAGAAAAATTCCACCGCCCTGGCCGCTGGCGTTGTTACCAGTAAACGTCGAGTCATGAATGGATCCTGTCGCATCAAGATACAGCGCTGCGCCAAAGCCTTCGGCACTGACTCTGCTGGTGGACGTGTTGTTGATGAACTGTGAATCATTGATGGTGAACTGTTCGTTGCCGCTCACGTAAACCGCACCACCGTCTTCAGAGCGGTTATTGAAAAATAGGGAGCTACTCAGGTTCAGCTGACCTTGGGTGAAAATTGCACCGCCGTTGAATCGGTCATTGTCGGTCGAGTTGTTTTCAAATTTTGTGTTGGAAATATTTAAAACGGTGTTAGCCCCGGCACGAATAACCCCTCCGTTACCATCTGCATTGGCGTTACTGAACTGTATGAGTGCACTGGAGGGGCCTTTACTGGTGGGGTCTCCATCGATCGTGAAAGTCCCGGTACTGACAGTGAAAAATCGGGTGTCGTTTGCGGATGAGTCGTGCGTTATATCGACGATGCCCGAGCTTTCGTTGATGAGGGTCAGGTTACCGAAGCTCGCGGCGTCGCTGTTTACGGTTATTGCACTGCCGCCAATGAGATACTCACCGCCACTGTTGGTCAAAACGATGGTGTCATCACCCGCAGTGTTATTGGCCGCTGCAATAGCCATGCGCAGTGACACATCACCACTGAGCGTATCAATCGTTATGGTGTCCTGGTCAAACGTTGAATCGTCCGCGAGGTAGCTCACTTCGATCCTGGCAAGAGCGTGCGTCCAATCTGCGAAGGCGGGTGTAGGTGTTGCATCAACGAGCGCCACCGTCCCATAACTGACTTCCAGTATCCAATCACCACCGGCGTAAGCGTTGCCGGTTACGTCATCACTGGCGGCGACATCGGTGCCGGTCAGATCCGCCAGGGTCTTAACGAAGGATAACCCCTGTTGGCCATCACCCACGTTACAGCCAAACAGCAATACATCAGCGTCGTCGGTGAAGTGCATTGACCAGGAATTCAGTATACTGGCGTTGTCGCGAAGGGATGCTTCAGTAACGTCGCTAGCACCCAGCTGCAACAGACCGGATGCGCCATGGGAGACAATCTTCATCGTATCGATTTTCATACCACTAGCGGCGAGCTGTTCCAGTGTGTCGGTCATGATGTCGAAGCTATCGTCGTCAGCTTCGATCACAACAAACATGACATGGGTGTCAGCCCACGCGTCGACAAAGGCTGCGCTGTCCGGGACCCGACTGTCGATGAACACCAGTTCGATTGCTGGCGTGGTTGCGGATTCATTCGCCGATAGCGATTCAGCGTTGGAGGAGCCTTGGTATCCGTCTAGTACTTGGTTGACTGTGCCTACGTCTACGTAATTTTTATCGTTTTGATCCGCGTCTTCGGGCAGCAACACAGCCCCGACTCCCAGAGCGTCAGCAGAATAGAGCACCCGCGGCTCGAGCAATTCAAATAAAGGAGCTTCGCTGAATTTCGCTGGACGCGTGTCGGCGCAGCTGGATGGTTTTCGCTGTCGAGGTTTTGGCATAATACGCGCGTGACCCGTACTGAAAGTGCACAATTTCACACGCTAAAGCGGCCAGATCGCACAGTTCTGCAGTCACTTGTGGGCGGTGTAACACAGGTTTCGTGGTGCCGTTCTCAATTGCTAAGACCGCGCGCCTTGCAGCCCCTGTAGTTCGGCCCCAATCAGCCGTTACGAATATCAGACGCCGCGTAACAATACCCGTAGAAAGTAAACTTCATCGCGCAGTAACGTGAGATTGATAGGCTTATGGTGACCAAAGCTCTACCCGATGCGCCTTACCGAGCTTTAGTGGTCGATGACGAGCCAACGATCCTGAATGTGGTTGAGCGCGTGCTCATCGACGCAGGGTTTGAGGTGCTCACAGCGTCTTCCGGCGAAGCGGCGTTAAGCGAGCTGAAAGCGAAGGAGTTTGATGTGCTCCTGACCGATGTGCACATGGATGGAATGAACGGGTTCGCACTGATTCAGCGCTCAGAACAGGTTGCGCCGACAATGAAAACCGTGGTAATGACCGGTTATGACAGCTACGAGATGTTGCAAACGGCATTGCGAACAGGGGCTCACGATTACTTAACAAAACCGCTTGAGGATCATAAACTGATCGTGCACACGGCCGGACGTGCGGCTCAAGCGACACGGCTGGTGCGTAGCAACGTCGATTTAATCGCACAATTGCGCGCCAGTCACGCCCTGTTGGAGACGGCAAACTTCAAGCTGCGAGAACTGAATGAAGAGCTTCGAGTTCAGGCCAATACTGATTCGCTGACTGGATTATATAACCGTCGTTACATCGACACCACGTTGTTAAAAGAGGTGTCCCGGCGGAATCGTTACCCCGATCCATTGTCGGTCACCTTGATTGATGTTGATCAATTTAAACGTTTTAACGACAAGCACGGTCACAAAGGTGGAGATATGGCGCTGAAATTGATCGCTGAAACGCTCAAACACTGCGCCCGCAATACCGATATTGTCGGTCGCTACGGGGGGGAAGAATTTCTTGTCATCCTGCCAATGACTACCCCGGAGAATGCGCTGTCTTTTGCCGAGCGAGTCAGAGTCGCCGTAGCGGAACGGATCATGGACCTAGGGTGTGGTCTTGAAAGTCGTCGGGGCCGATTGGATGGGATGGCCGGACGATCTGGTGGCGCATTTGCAGCTGATCATCGTCGGCGCGTTGATCATGGCGTTCCTGATCCT
>CALFBL010000179.1 GCA_937951695.1 uncultured Granulosicoccaceae bacterium
AACACTAAGGATCCACCGAGTAACACCTGAAACATGGCTCGACCCCAGGGGGTGTCCATGTACTTGTTTTGAATCCAGGTGATCGCCCACAGTTCGACAAACACGATGGCGATGGCCACGGTGGTCGCGACTTCAAAATCCGGGATCAGGTAGGGCAGGGTGTGGCCCAACCCGCCGATGAGCGTCATGATCCCCGACGCGAAACCGCGTTTGATGGGCGACCCGCGACCGGTCATCACGCCGTCATCGTGGGCAGCTTCGGTAAATCCCATAGAAATGCCTGCACCCACCGATGCGGACAATCCGATCAGGAACGTATTCCAGGTGTTACCCGTGGCAAAAGCGGCGGCGAAAATCGGCGCCAGCGTGGAGATCGAGCCGTCCATAAGACCTGCCAAACCCGGTTGCACGAAGGTCAGCAGAAACTGTTTGTGTTCTTTTTCATCCTCCTCTTCACGCACCTCTGCGGGCACGTGCTTCTCGGCGAGCCGCACAGCCAGCGAATGATGCGCAGCTTCGGCGTGGGCAAGATCGCCGAGGAGTTGGCGAGTGGATGCATCGGTCACAGAGGTGGCAGCGGCGAGGTAGAAACGCTCGGCATCACGCTCCATTTTTTCGGCCATTTTGCGGGTTTTATCCAATGGCAGAGGGCGTACCAGCCAATCGGGTGCGCGTTCGTAATAGCCACTGATGTGTTCCCGACGCACCAGTGGGATGTGATCGCCGAAGCGCTCTCGGTGCAGCTTGATTAATCGCCTGCGATGTTCGTCTTCTTCGTCCGCCATAGCGTCGAAGATTTTCGCACTGGCGGGAAAATCGCTGCGCAAACCGTCTGCATAAGCGCGATAAATTCGACCGTCATCCTCTTCAGACGAAATGGCCAGCGCCAATATTTCCTGTTCGTTGAGTGTTTTAAAGCGGCGTCTCAACGAGGGTATCCACCGAGTTTGTGTCATGATTCAACCCCTAAATTACTTCGCAGATTGTAAGTCACTATGACCGGCTTTTCCGATGCCATCGCTGAAGCGGTCAGGCTCATCGTTGAGTTTGATTCCAGCCTGGCAGAAATTATCGTGTTGTCTTTGCAAGTCAGTGGGGCCGCTGTGTTCTTCGCTGCCATACTGGGCCTGCCACTAGGCGCTTGGCTGGCCGTGCACCGGTTCACCGGTCGCGGTCTGGTGGTGTTGTTAATTACCGCCCTGATGGGTCTGCCACCGGTTGTCGTGGGGTTGGTGGTGTATTTGTTGTTGTCGAACTCAGGCGCGTTAGGTCCGTTGCAACTGCTGTACACCCCGACAGCGATGGTTATCGCACAATCGCTGTTGGTAACACCCATCGTCGCAGCCCTTTGCCGACAACACATTGCCCGCGCCCACTATGATTTAGGCGATCAGCTGACCTTACTGGCGGTAACACGCTGGCAACGCATGCGCACGTTACTGTGGGAAACCCGAGCGGCGTTGGCGACCACATTGTTGGCGGGGTTTGGCCGAGCGATCGCGGAAGTTGGAGCTGTGATCGTGGTTGGTGGCAACATCAATCACGTCACCCGAGTAATGACCACGACCATAGCACTGGAGACCTCAAAAGGTAATTTGAGTCTAGCTTTAGGGCTGGGTATGGTGCTGGTATCAATTGCCATTTTCGTGAATTTGCTGGTGATGCTCGGGACCCGAGCGGTATCGCGCCACAGTACACCGCTGGACGCTCTATGAGAGATGGTGTAGCGGTGTTACCTATTAAGGCGTCAGATTTGTCTGTGGTTCGACAGGGAAGGCGGGTGCTGGCGGTCGATTCAGTGCGCATCGGCGACTCGGCTTGCACCGCAATTATCGGCCCCAACGGAGCTGGAAAATCATTAATGCTTCGCGCCCTAGGTGGTTTGATGAAGCTTGACGCTGGCAGCGTCACTTGGGCTGGTGTGGCAGCGCCCGAGCCTGGACGAGCGGTCAACGCCGAGGATCGCCGCCGCCGACTGGCCGTGGGTTTTGTCAGTCATCGACCCTCTCTACTGGCAAGAAGCGCCCGACACAACCTAGAATTCGCGCTCAGGGCGGGCGGGTTTACGGCGCAGGCTGCTAAACAGCGGGCATCGCGTGTGCTGGAGGAAGCGGGCCTGGCAGCCATCGTCAACACACCGGCACAGCGTCTTTCCGCTGGAGAACAACAGCGGCTCGCATTGGCACGTGCACTGGCGCTAGAACCTGCGATACTTCTACTCGACGAACCCACTGCCAGTGTGGATCCTGTGTCAACCGCGCCGATTGAAGCGATGCTCAAGCACGCCGCACAGCATGGGTGCAAGATCGTAATTGTCAGTCACGATCTGAACCAGGTAAAACGCCTGGCCGATGTGGTTTTGCTGATGAACCGAGGATCAGTGGTAGAACAAGAAGCGGTTGGGCCGTTTTTCGAGCAGCCCAAAAGCACCACGGCACGCAAATGGCTGGCTGGGGAGTTGCTGGTGTAGAACCGGGTTGTCAGTGTTTTATTTGAAGAACGAGAACGGGGATATTCATGGCTCGCAATTTTGGCACACGCTTCATGCCTGAAATGACAGTAAGCAGGTTCGACGGTGAGTGGTCTGCGATTGGCGTGGAAAATTCGGACAGTATTTCAATGCATCCTGGTGCGCATGTGCTGCACTACGCCAGTACCTGTTTTGAAGGTCTGAAGGCGTTCCGTCATGACGACGGCTCGGTAAAGATATTTCGTATGAGTAAAAATGTGGCTCGCTTTTCACAGAGCAGTCAGTTGCTGTACCTGCCAGCGTTTACCGATCAGCACGCCTCAAACATGATCACAGATATCGTCAATCGTTTTCGTGACGAGGTTCCAGAACCGCCCGCTTCCATGTACATTCGGCCCACCCATATCGGGATGGAAGCTGCGATTGGTAAAGCCGCTGAACCCTCGGATACCTCGCTGATGTACGTGCTGTTGTCACCGGTCGGCGACTACTTCACTGGTGGTGAAGTATCTCTGCGACTGTTACTCGATGATGTGGGTATGCGTTGCGGCGACGATCACGGCATGGTCAAGGGCGGTGGCAATTACGCCAGTGCGCTAAAACACATTCAGCGAGCCATCGTCCAGCACAAGGCTCAGCAAGTCTTGTTTTGTAACGAACACGGTGTTAGCGAGACCGGTGCTGCCAATTTCCTGTTAATCGACGATAACGAAATCATCACCAAGCCGCTGGATGAATCGTTCTTGCACGGCGTCACTCGAGACTCGATCCTGACCTTGGCCCGAGATAACGGAATGCAGGTATTCGAACGCGACATCAGCATTGAAGAATTGTTGGAGCGTGCCGCCAATCCCTCATGCGAAGCCGGATTATCGGGAACAGCCGCCGTATTGGCCGCGGTTGGCACCTTTATTCACAATGGCCGCGATCACGCCGTCGGTAGTGGTCAACCGGGGCCCAAAATACGTGCGTTGCGCGAGCAATTAAACGCCATTCAATGGGGCCGTACTGCGGATCCATACGATTGGCTAACATCGCTCGATTAAACCGCCCTTAACACTCGTCATCAGGCGCGTTTGCGCATACCGGTTCAGTTTATAATAAGCGATCCCATGGACACAGACTTCCATAACGCGGTACTGGTTTTACCCGGGCAACTGCTCCACGGCGCATTATCCGTGCGTGACGGGTTAATTCAAGACATCGGCGAACAAACGCTATCGGCGACAGGCTCTGTGGTGTCGTCTAATGCAGCGCACGCCACTGCGTGCGCCACAGACTGTAATGGTGACTATTTGTTGCCGGGTTTGATCGAGCTTCACACCGATAACATGGAACGTCATGTGATGCCGCGGCCGAAGACGTTTTGGCCAAACTTGTTGGCAGCAGCGTTGGCGCACGATGCCGAGATGGCAGCCAGTGGCGTCACGACCGTGTTCGATTCCACCCGCGTAGGTGCAATACCGCACGAAGACAAACCACAGAACCGTTTGTTTGTACAGATGCAAAAAGCCATACATGAAGCGGTGGAAGCAAAGGCTTTCCGCATCGATCATCGCCTACATTTTCGCTGTGAACTCACTGACCCAAACATTATGCACGCCCTTGAACCTGCGGTGGATGCGCCCTTACTCGGCTTGGTGTCGTTAATGGATCACACGCCCGGACAACGTCAATGGCGAGACCTCGACGCGCTACGGCGACATAATTCGCAAAGTAATCGCAGCAGCAGCGACATCGATCGCATGATTCAAAAACGCATCGATCTCGGGCAAGAGTACGTGCCGCAAAATCGCATCAAGGTGATCGAGCGCTTTAAACAGCATCAACACATCGTGTTCGCCAGTCACGACGATACCACCGAACAACACGTACTGGATGGGGTGGCCGATGGGGTCGACATCTCTGAATTTCCCTGCTCGTTGGAGGCAGCAAAAACGGCCAAAAAACACGGCTTGCACACGATCATGGGGGCCCCGAATGTGGTTCGAAGAGGCTCTCACTCCGGCAACGTCAGTGCCGATGAATTAATTCGTGAAAATGTACTGGACGGGCTCAGTTCAGACTACGTACCCGCAAGCTTATTGCAAGCGGTGTTTCTTATTGCCGAACAGCCCGGCTGGAATCTAC
>CALFBL010000180.1 GCA_937951695.1 uncultured Granulosicoccaceae bacterium
CAGGCGTCGGTTAACGACGAGCAATATCATGAAGCGTGTGTGTTGAAAGTAATGCTAACTCGCGAACGGCTGTGTCATGAATTGACCGCGCGTGGCTTCACTGTTCTGCCCAGTGCTGCAAATTTTGTATTTGCGTCTCCGGAAAAAACTGGCAAAACTGCCAGAGATCTGTTCGATTACCTGAACGAACACGACGTGTTGGTCAGGCATTGGTCGCAGCCACTGATTAAAGACTGGCTGCGAATTAGTATTGGCACCGATGTCGAGACCGATCGATTTTTAGATGTTCTCGACGAGGCGCTCGCGATCAACTTGTGAAGTCGTTTAACCGCAGCAGCGTGTTTCTTCGCATTCTGAAAACCGCGCTGAGTGTTTTATTGGCCGCTGGCTTGTCTGTGGTCAAAGCGCAGGACGTTAAGGATGCCGAATCCGTGTCTGACGCACAGCTTGGGCCCATTTATGGGCCGGTTCCTCGGCTCGAACAACCCGACTACATACTCAAAGAGATCAAAAAAAAGGACGACTTGCTGCCTTCATTGATCGATAACATGGAAGACCTGGTTGGCAACGTCGGATCGATGGCCGACACAGCCCAGCGTGCGACCAGCGACAGATTCAACCGGTTCATTCTCACCATCGATGATTTTTTTGGTGCTGCGGAATCCACAACTGAAACCAAACGCAGTTGGGGACGATTGCGTATCGACGGCGTCAGATCCGCTGATGACGAGTTTGAGGCGAAGGTTCGTCTCAAATTGAGGGTGGTTTTGCCTCGGACTGAGCAGCGACTCCGCCTGTTGCTGAGCACCGAAGAATCTGACAACGATTCGACGCAAAACCAGGCGGGTCTTGAAGCCGAAACCAATGATCAGAACGTCGCGTTGGCGCTGCGCTTGGTGCGCTCATTCAAGGATCGGGTCAGGCTTAAATTTGACATCGGAACGCGTCAACGCGACAGCCAGTTGCAATTGTTTGGACGAATCAGTGCGTCGAACACCATGGAGCTGCCTTTTGGGTGGGAGCAGCGGATCAGTAATAATTTTTTCCTGTACTCCGCCTCCGGGTACCAAAACAAGTTCAAATTGGAGTACCGACGTCCATTTACGTCTCGAGACAACGTATTTTTTCGCAGTGCGACATCGATAGAGGGCAATAATGGCGTCAGCGGTGTGTCGATCAATGAGACAATTGGGTTCTACGTTGATGTGAGCGACCGGACGGTGGTGGCCTTTGAAGGGCTGTATGATTACGTTACCTCTAAAAATGAAGAAACCAATACACGCTATCTCGGCTCGGAATACCGGATACGGTTTCGTCAAAATATCTGGCGTCCATACTTTTTTTACGAAATCTGGCCGACGGTGTCATTTCCCGCTACATCGGACTTCGAACTGGAGTACGGAGGCTTGGCGCGGATTGAATTACTATTCGGTCAATTTTGAGCGACAAACGTGAAGCTGGTGTGCCTAAGCGATACGCACGGCGACCACCATCAGGTTGAGGTCCCGCACGGCGACGTGCTGGTGCACGCCGGTGACGTAACCGCCCACGGAACCGAACAGGACTTTCTCGACTTCCTCGATTGGTTCGACGCATTTCCCCATCCGAATAAGCTCTTTGTTGCCGGTAATCACGATCGTTTCCTCGAACAGTTACCAGACCGGGCCCTTGAACATGTCAGCGACCGAAGTGTAATTTGGCTAAACGACTCGGGTATCACCATCGATGGGATCAAATTTTGGGGCTCACCGATTACCCTACGCTTTCACAATTGGTCGTTCATGCGTGACCCAGGGGATGACATTGCTACGCATTGGGAACAGATTCCGGATAACACTGATGTGTTAATCACACACGGCCCACCGCATGGAATCCTGGATCTGGTGCGACGGCAAGACGGCAGTGAGGAACAAACCGGCTGTCCCCAGCTGCTGGAGGTTATTTTGAAAATGCAGCCGAACGTGCATATATTCGGGCATATTCATGAAGAATATGGCGTTTCCAGTAAGTCCGGGATTGAATTTCTTAACGTTAGCACTATGAATCAGTCATATCGCATTGCAAATTCCCCGGTTGTCTACAATCTGAGCTGAGCATTGTTACGGTTGCGCAGCGGTTGGAATTATTACTAAGGAGAGCGCCGAAATGCGTAATGGATCATCACAAACAACCCGAGTAACAGGCTTAGTGTCCGCTTTGTTTGTATCGGGGTCTGTGGCAGTGACAATCTCGATCAAGCCAGCGTGGGCAGACGAACAATCGGTGATCGATACCATCGCTGCCTGCAACGATGCGGCTAGCTTGTTGGAAGCCAACGACATCGATGCGGCTCTTGAAGAAGCGGCGTGGTGTCATGAGGGGCTCCAACAGATCAAACAAACGCAGGCTTTGGATATCTTTCCGGACGCTGTCGATGGTTTCAGCGGTGGCGATGTCATCAACGAAAGTGCGCTCGGTATGATGCTGTTGACTCGGGAGTACCAGCAAGACGCCAAGTCGATTACGGTGAATTTGACCGTGGGAGGCATGGCGGGTTTGGGCGGGTCACTGACAGAGCTGATGAATGCGTTTGGCGGGGCCGTTGGTGCTGAAGGCAAGAAGCTCAGAATTCAACGCCGAGCCGTGACCGATCTCAGTGACTCAGGCTCAGCCGATTTCTCTGTTGCCCTAAGGAGCGGCGGCCTGATGAGCGTCACCTCGACAACCGTTAACGCAGAGGACGTCATCCGCTTTTTGCGTGAATTTCCAATCGCGGAACTGGACGACGCACTAGATAAGTAGCGCTGGAGCCGATTGGGTATGGGCGCTGCCAAGACCCGATCGGTGTTGTCTTAACCGGATACTGCGCTTAGTGCAAACCCATGATGTAGTTAGACAGTGCCTGAATTTCTGTGTCCGTCAAACGTTCGGCTATTGAGCGCATCATCGCATTGGGGTCGTTGGTACGCTCTTTTGAACGGAAGTGCTCTAGCTGAAGTTTGATGTAACCGGCGTTCTGTCCTGCGAGGGCCGGCCATGCGGCAGCAGGGTTGCCCTGACCACTGGCACCGTGGCAACCGGTACACGATGGAATTCCGGCCGCTGAAATACCGCCTCTGAAAATGTCCATGCCACGCTGCAGGCCTTCTTCGTTAGCGATGCCTTCTATCGGTGGCAAACTGGCGTAGTAAGCACTGATATCTTCGATGTCCTCGTCTTGCAGGGCGGCTGACATTCCGGCCATGATCGCGTTGGCTCGCTCACCGGACTTGTAATCGCGCAGCTGTTTTGACAGGTAGCTTTCGTTCTGTCCGGCCAGATTCGGGTATTCAGGCAGCAAGGCTTTACCGTCGAGCCCATGGCAACCGGCGCAGGAAGCCGCCTTGTTTTTGCCTGCGGCGGGGTCGCCTGCAACGGCTGCGGTGGATACTGCAGACAATGCGACTATAGCCAGAATCGTGGCGACACGGTGCGCGGTTGATTTTGACAACGCTTTGAACATTGGTATTTCCTGAATTAATAAAGCATTAAACTGGGGTGGGCGATCCATCCATCCACTCTCCCGAGTTTATCAGACTGCAGCACTTATCAATTGCTACGAACCTCATGAATGAATCCTACTTCCTGGCCAGCTTTGTACAAAGTGCTGATGCGTTGCCTCGCTGTCCAGAATCGATACGAGAAGTGGCTTTTGCTGGACGCTCCAATGCTGGCAAGTCCAGCGCCATCAATACGATTACCCGGCAGAAGAAACTGGCTCGAACCAGTAAGACGCCAGGACGGACGCAACTGCTCAATTACTTTGCTGTAGGGGACGCTGGACATTTTCTCGTTGACCTGCCTGGCTACGGCTTCGCCGAGGTTTCCAAAGAGAAGAAGAAACAGTGGCAGGCGGCGATGCGCCAGTACCTGACCGCTCGTGAGCCGTTGGTCGGAGTGGTGTTGGTCATGGATATCCGGCGCCCGTTGACCGATTCCGATTGGCAGATGATCGATCTGCAGCAGCAAGGCGAGGCCGGGTTGCATGTACTGCTCACTAAAGGTGACAAATTGTCTCGCGGGGCCAGAATTCAAGCAGTTCGAGAGGTGCAAAGTGCGTTAGCTGAGGCCGGTGTGGAGGCAACGATCCAAGATTTCTCGTCCTTGAAAGCCGAAGGCGTCAGCGACGCACATCAAATTCTGGATGCTTGGTTGTTCGATACCGGATTGGCTATTTAGTCCCTATGGGACCAAATTAGAACAATTCGGCTTTATAATCCCTGTGCTTCGCAGTAATTAGTTGTTACCTTTCGTAACAGGCATGGTGTTAGTTCCGGTGCGTGACAGTATAAATGCTTGGTATTGTCGCTAAACTGCTGAATTTAAAAGAAATATTTCTTTTTAGAAGTCTTGCCTCGCGCGCTCTAATATTAGGCGTCCAGTCTAGGTCTTTTTGTTTAGTTGGCCTTGGTCGGTAAGTGCAGTGAAGCCACTGCGAAAATACTACTACAACGGGCTCGCACCCGGAGGAGAACACAATGAGTTCTGAAAAGAAACGGTCGCAACTGCCGTTGACACGTCGATCAGTACTGAAAGCCGGTGCGGCCGGTATCGCTGCTGGCACAGCGCCCATGATCATCTCGACCAAAGCCCACGCTTATCTAAATGAGCCGAAAGGCAGTTCAGTGACCTTGGGTTTCAACGTTCCGCAAAGTGGCCCCTATGCTGACGAAGGCGCGGATGAGCTGCGTGCTTATGAGCTGGCGGTCGAGCACCTCAACGGTGGTGGCGACGGCGGCATGATGGGAACTTTCTCATCGGATGCGTTGCAGGGCAACGGTATTCTCGGCAAGAAAGTAGAATACGTCACTGGAGATACCCAGACCAAGCCGGATGCGGCTCGTGCATCAGCTCGTTCGATGATTGAAAAAGATGGCGCGATCATGATCACCGGTGGTTCATCTTCTGGTGTGGCGGTTGCGGTTCAGGGTCTTTGTCAGGAAGCGGGCGTTATCTTCATGGCCGGTCTGACTCACTCAAACGATACAACCGGTAAAGACAAGAAAGCCAACGGTTTTCGTCACTTTTTCAACTCCTACATGTCAGGTGCCGCGCTTGCGCCAATCCTCGCCGCTAACTACGGTGAAGATCGTGTTGCCTATCACTTAACCGCTGATTACAACTGGGGTTACACCACCGAGGAGGCGGTACGTACGTCGACTGAAGCTTTGGGTTGGAAGACAGCTGCTGCGGTTAAAACGCCGCTGGCACAGACCGACTTCAGCTCCTACATCGCACCTGTGCAGGCATCCGGTGCTGACGTATTAATCCTGAATCACTACGGCGCGAACATGGTCAATTCACTGACCTCAGCCGTTCAGTTCGGTTTGCGCAACGCACAGTCCAACGGCAAGAACTTTGAGATCGTCGTTCCGTTGTACTCTCGCCTGATGGCGAAAGGTGCTGGCGAAAACGTTAAAGGCATCTTTGGTTCAACCAACTGGCACTGGTCTCTGGAAGACGAAGGCTCTAAAGCATTCGTTAAATCTTTCGGCACCAAGTACGGTTTCCCACCCAGTCAGGCTGCTCACACCTGCTACGTTCAAACGCTTCTGTATGCAGATGCTTGCGAGCGTGCTGGTACACACGATCCCTGTGGTGTTGGCGAAGCTCTTGAAGGCTTTGAATTTGATGGCTTGGGTAACGGTCCTACTCTGTACCGTGCTGAAGACCATCAGTGCTTCAAAGACGTACTCGTTGTGAAGGGTAAAGAAAACCCTGAGAACGAATTTGACCTTCTGGAAATTGTTGAAGTTACGCCTGTTTCGCAGGTGACGTATGACGCGTCTATTTTCGGTGGTGAATTAGGTACTTGCAACGCAGGCTAAGCCTCGTTTTTGAATCACGCTTGCCCGGAGCCGGACTGCAACTTCGGCTCGGGGTAGGCGTGAACCCTCAACGATAACTCCCACACGGGTCCGACTTGCGACTTACGTGGATGACTAAGCGACTCTCATGGAACTATCCGCTCTCCTGCTGCAAGTCCTGAACGGACTTGACAAAGGCAGCGCCTACGCCTTGATTGCGTTAGGGCTGACACTCATTTTTGGCACCTTGGGAGTGGTCAACTTCGCCCACGGTGCGCTGTTTATGATCGGAGCCTTTTGCTCGGTCACTTTGCAACGGCTGCTGTCGACATCCGTAATCACGCTGGATGAAACCAAACTCGATTTTCTGGGTAATCCGGCGAAAATATCCACCCCTTATGTCAACACTTGGTTTGGGCCTGACATTGGCAATGCGATTATCGACTGGTCTGTACCATTGGCGATTTTGTTCGCCATCCCGATAATGCTGCTCATCGGTTTTGTGATGGAGCGTGGCCTGATCAAGCATTTTTACAAGCGTCCGCACGCCGATCAGATTCTCGTGACCTTCGGGCTTGCGATTGTGTTGCAGGAAGCGGTCAAGTATTTTTTTGGCGCTAACCAGATACCCGCACCGGCCCCCGATATGTTTGTCGGATCGTTTGATTTTGGCGTCTACATCGGCATGAACCCGGGGAAATTGATGTACCCCTACTGGCGAATTGTGTATTTTCTGTTTGCGTTGGTCATCATACTGGCTGTGTTCTCCTTCCTGCAGTTCACCACCTTTGGCATGGTTGTCAGAGCCGGTATGGCCGATCGTGAGACGGTGGGTTTGCTGGGTATCAATATAGACAAACGGTTCACCATAATGTTCGGTATAGCGGCCGCGGTCGCCGGGTTAGCAGGGGTGATGTACACGCCTATAAACCCTCCGAGTTACACCATGGGTATGGACTTTCTGGTTATCTCGTTTGTGGTCGTGGTCGTGGGTGGGATGGGTTCTCTGCCAGGCGCTGTGCTTGCTGGATTCCTGCTGGGCATATTGGAAAGCTTCGCCTCGATTCGTCAGGTTATTGATGTATTGCCAGGAATCAACAACCTGGTCATATATCTGGCAGCAATCATGATTTTATTGGCACGGCCTCGAGGTCTGCTCGGGCGCAAAGGCGTCATGGAGAATTAACAACGTGTTTGGTCTATCTCGTGGTGATTTATTACTCTGGCTCTTTGTGCTGCTGCTGGTATTGGCCGCTCCCATTTTGCTCAATCCGTTTCCAGAAAGCTCCGCTCTTGCCCAGTTCAATGGTGGTTATCCGGACCTTATGCAGCGCTTTCTAATATTCGGAATATTCGCTATAGGCTTTAATATCCTTTTTGGTTTGACGGGGTACTTGAGTTTTGGTCACGCGGCGTTTCTGGGTGCCGGCTCATATGCGGCGGTCTGGATGTTGAAACTGCTGACAATAAATGTCATCCCTGCGATCATTGTGTCAACGCTGGTGGCAGGAATATTGTCGTTGATAATCGGCTACATCTCATTGCGTCGCTCGGGAATTTACTTTTCGATCCTGACACTGGCGTTTGCCCAGATGTCGTTTGCTGCGGCAGCATCGGTGGGCTTTGTCACGCAGTTCACGGGTGGTGAAACCGGTTTGCAGACTGCATTGAATGATCCACGAATCCTCGATACGGCCAGTACGACTGGTAACATCCCCGCGCCTTCGTTGTTCGGACTGGAGATGCGTGACAGCTTCCAGTGGTCTGTAGGAGATTGGCTATGGACGTTCAACGCGGGTTACTACGTGTGTGGGTTTGTGATGATGGTTGCATTCTATATAGCCATACGCATTACCCGCTCCCCATTCGGAATGATGCTAAAAGCGGTTAAGTCAAATAACGAACGCCTGAGCTACACCGGCATAAATCCCAAGCCCTACACCCTGGCAGCCTTCGTGATCTCGGGTATGTACGCCGGTCTGGCTGGCGGGCTTATGGTGGCGATGGACCCGCTCGCGGGTGTTGAGCGCATGCAATGGACAGCCTCTGGTGAGGTGGTACTGATGACCATTCTGGGCGGTGTTGGAACGCTGATTGGCCCGATCTTCGGAGCAGGGTTAATAAAATATTTTGAAAATATTTTCTCGAAAATTAACGAGAGTTTGCTGCACCAATGGTTTGCGTTTTTACCCGACGGTGTTGAAGATTTTTTCGTCGCTGTCATCTATCCCTTCGTCGGTAAGGGGTGGCATCTTACGTTGGGCTTGAGCTTTATGCTGGTGGTGATATTCCTGCCTGGCGGTATGGTTGGTGGTCTCACTAGTCTGTACCGACGGATTTTCAAGAAAAGCAAACAGGCGAATTAGGAGAACACCATGGGCTCAGCTCTTGAAGTAAGGGGTGTCAACAAACGTTTTGGTGGTTTGCAAGCATTGAATGATGTCAATCTGACGGTTGAAGAAGGGCGCATCCACGCCATCATTGGCCCCAATGGGGCGGGTAAATCCACCTTGTTGAATTGTTTTGTCGGTCGCTTGAAACCCGATTCGGGTACGGTGATGTTTCATGGGCAGAATCTGCTGGGCATATTGCCATATCAAGTTAACCAAGTCGGCGTATCGCGGGTGTTCCAAACTCCGGAAATATTCGCTGATTTAACCGTGTTAGAAAACGTCATGATTCCGGCATTGGCACATCGTGATGGCATCTTTGAAATGAACGCCATGAAGCCATTGCTCAAGGAAACCGATATCCGCAAAAAAGCTGTGGATGTGCTTGAAGATATCGGGCTGCACGATAAGCTGGACATGACAGCATCGTCGATGTCACGGGGTGACAAGCGGCGTCTGGAAATGGCTATGGGTCTGGTACAAGAACCGAAGTTATTGTTGCTGGATGAGCCTACAGCAGGGATGAGTCGGGCCGATACCAATAACACCATTGAAGTGCTGAAGCACATTAGTAAATCACGCGCGATAACGATGATCATCATCGAGCACGACATGCACGTGGTGTTCACATTAGCCGATCGCATCAGTGTGCTGGCTCAGGGTACCGTTATCGTGGAAGACCAGCCGGAGAACATCAAAGGCAATAAAAAAGTTCAGGAAGCCTACTTGGGAGGTGCGCATTGAACGCGTCAGCGGTTTCGGCATCAACAGGTGCTGGCAAGGCCTATTTCTCGTGCCAGGGTATTCACGCCTATTATGGGGAGAGTTACATCGTTCAGGGCGTCAGCTTCGATGTGCCGGAAGGTGAAATTCTGGCACTGTTGGGGCGAAACGGAGCAGGTAAGTCCTCAACCTTGAGAACCATTGCGCGTCTGGATGATCCGTTTTTGCAGCTAGGAGATATCTGGTTAGCCGGGGAGCCGCTGCATAGGATGAAAAGTCACGAGGCAGCCGTTCACGGAGTGGCGCTGGTACCGGAAGATCGACGAATCATTCCTGGCTTAACGGTTGAAGAAAACATCAAGTTGGCGCAGATCGTCGAACCCAAGGGTTGGTCCTTAAGCAGGATCTATGAGCTGTTTCCACGCCTTGGCGAACGACGCAAGCAGGAAGGCATCACGCTCTCTGGTGGTGAGCAGCAAATGCTGGCCATCGGTCGCGCTCTGGCAAGAGACATTAAATTGTTGCTGCTGGATGAACCGTACGAAGGGCTTGCTCCCGTTGTTGTTCAGGAAATTGAGAAAACCCTGCAAATCATTCGAAGCGAAGGCATGACCACGATTATCGTGGAGCAGAACGCGGTTGCCGCGTTAAAGCTTGCAGACAAGGCGGTGATCCTCGATACCGGGGAACTGGTGTACCAGGGCAATGCCAGTGAAGTGCTCGAAAACGAGCAGTTGCGGCACGATTATCTGGCGATCTAATTTCTTTTTAATCCGATTAAGTGGTGACGTGTTCGCTGAGTTCGATCGTGTTAACGCCGGGCACCACCTCGCGTGCAATATCCACCACGTGACGGTGGTGAGTAAAATAGATCACCTGACCGTGCAACGCCATCTCGGAGAATTCCGTGATGGCGCTGCGTGTTCTAGGCTCATCAAATGTTTCGAAGATATCGTCAGCAATAAAGGGCAAAGCCGATTTATGCTGGCGATATTCGTGATAAGCCGCGATGCGCAAAGCTAGATACAGTTGATAGCGTGTACCCACTGAAAGGTGGTCTGCACTGACTGAAGCGCCGTTCTGACGCGTGGCGATGAGTTGCTCGACACCTTTGTCGTCGGGGCGAGTCACCAGATCGATGTAGTTATCTTCGGTCAACGCAACAAAGGACGCCTTGGCCTTGGCCAGCATACCGCTTCGGTTTTGATCGCGAAAATGTTGCAACCCTCGTTCGATAGCGCGCAACCCCAAGCGCATTTTCAACGCGTCGGTGACACCTTCCTCAATCTCGTGCATCAGGTCAGCTTCTTTCTGCCGCAGCAGGGCAACTCGTTCATCCAGTCCCATTTGGTTTAATTGCTGCTGAGTGTCGTAGAGTTCGTTTTCCTGTTTTTGCAGTGAGGCTTCTGAATTGGATTCAATGATCTCGAGCTCGGTCAGGTTTTGATCCAGTACTGTTGCCAATTCACGTACGTTTAAATCAAATGCAGAGGCGATGTGTTCTGCATCCGCGGTGTCAGGCTCTTCATCCGTATCGCTGTCAGCCCCTGTGATTTGCCCAGGTTTCGCAATAGCGGACTCTAGCTTTGCCCAAGCCTCTTCAAAGGTGTCGACCGACTGCAGGGCACAAACATCGGATTCAATTTGCATTTGGTTCTTGACCAGTTGGTGGCGCTCGTGAACCTTGGATAACGCCGACACTAATTCATCCAGTGTGTTTGTTCCGAGGCGTTCGTGCATAGGCGTTAAGCGCTGTTCAACACTGAGTTGCTCAGTTGTCAGCTGAGAGAGTTTCTTTGTCTGTTCATTGGCTCTTGTCTTCAATTCGGACTGCACTGCGTATTTGTCTTGCTGCTGGTCGTGAAAAGTCATCAACTCTTGGTAGTTCAGAGCTACATTGTCACCAGATACAACCTTCAAAGCTGCGGCAAGTTTTGCTGTTTGTTCGGTAATACGGTCAAGCTTTGATTGCGCTAGCGTTAAGTTGTTGCGTATCTGAACTTGCCGAGCGAAGCACTGGCCGTGTCGTTTTATGGTTTGCCAGTGGTGCGTGATAGCCTGAGTTGAGATCGATTCCAACCAGCTGCCTTTGAGCGCAATCTGGATCTTGGTGCTGAGCGATTCAATATTGTCCTGATTTATTGCCAGTTCTCGATCGATACGTTTCAGATCCTGTCTGAGCTCATGTTGCTGTAAATTAGCCTGATGCTCATCCTGCCATCGCTGTTCTGCTAATTTGGTTACTGCTTTGGCGTGCGCCAAGATTTCCGGTAGCGATGCAGGCTCATCACTGGCAGGAGAAATTGCATCCGCTGATGAGGTGAGTTTATTGACTTCGTGAATGAGTTGTGTCAGGTTTTGCTGCTGTTTTGCACAAAGCTCACATAATTTGTTGACTGTTTCCTCTTGTGACAGCCGCTTACGATCTGCATCTCGCCAGATTTCCAATGCATCACGCCAGGCGATCAATTCAGCACTGTCGGTGAAGGAGAGGTTGGGAATATGTTCGATGCTTTTGTTTTGCTCTGAGATGAGCGACTCTAACGTCTGTTCGTGATCACTGAGTTCACGTCTTATCTTATCCAATGCATCCAGTTGATCTTGTTTGGAATCCAGTATCGATTTAATGGTTCCAAAATTTTCGGCAACAGAGAACTGTCGAGTAACGGATGAGTCAAGCGCATCCATACAGCTATCAACCCGTTCTGTTTGGGTTTTGAGTTCAACAATGCTAGCCTGTTGGTGAAGCAGATCCTTATGATCGTTCCACGCGTTACGCAGTTCATCTCTGGTTTCCTCGTAACTGGCGTTATCATCGGTAACCGAATGACCTAAGCGAGTTAACTGGCGGTCGTACCCATCGATAGTGGTCAGTATGCTTTGCGCTTTTTCGTTTGCAGATTCAATCTGTGACAACGCCGCACGTCGTGCATCAACACAGTCTCGGATTGCAGTGACGGACGGGGCTATGAGTTGGTGTAAATCTGTGGAATCGTCAACACCTACCGCTGTTATTCGAATTTTTTGTTCATACGCTTCTTGCTTACGATCGCTCAGCAATTGTCTGGCTTGTTTGTAGGTGCCAATTAATTCAATAGCCTCACCGGCTTCGAGCACACGAATCAGTTTATCGATGGGTTCCCGGTTGGTTGATGCGCGACCGGTCATGTTGGCATCGTCCAGTTTATCGGCGGGTTTAAGTTGTCCGAGTTTTTCCGACGTTCGGGTGCGCTCTTGTTTGAGGTGATCCGCCGCTACATGTAGGGCTTTCCAAGCCTCAACATTTTCATCTATTGGCGATTGAGAGACGTCAGAGATTAAATTACACTCATTGGCTTGAGTAATAGGTAGTGATTTCAATTCGTGTTTGATGGGAGCGAATTCGTTTTCTACTTCCTGCAGCTCTTGTTGGTGCTGAGTTACTTTTTGCTGCTCGCTGGTGAACAGTTCACTGGAGAGCTTGAGTTGCTCAAGCTCTTGTCGATGAAGTGACCAGCCGCTTAGGTCAACATGGACTTTCAGTTCTTGTGTGATCGACGCAATTTCGCTTTTTATGAGTTGAATATTTTTTGACAGCGCGAGGTATTCAGGCCGATGTTGTTGTACGTCTTCATACCAGTGTTCAGGCACGTCAGCTATTGCCCGGGAATCGTTCAGTTTGATTTGGTTGACACGCCATTGATGGAATTTTTCCAAGGCGCCTTTCAGGGATAACAATTGATTTTTTGATGCGCGTTGGTCTTTTAGGTTAGTACGGGTTATGGCTGCGCTGTGTTGCTGTTGCTTTAATTGCTTCTGTAACCGGTCCCACAAGGTGCGATTGCTGTCTAGTGTTTTCAGTTCTTTCTGCACGTCTTTAAGTGCGGCATTGAGAACTTTAATACGGATTTTGGTGCGTTTGCGAGGCTTGAAGAAATTGTCTGTTGGGATCATCAATTGTTTCAGTTGTTCAGACAAGGTGTTCAAACCGGTGGTAGCTGAAAACAGCGCGGCTCCCAATTCGCCCTTACTGCTCAGAATAGATTCTCCGCCTTTGTGCAAAGTAGAGTTGTCCACCCAGAAGCGGGACTGGTAGTCTTCTCGGGAGAGGTTGTGTTTGTCGAGCACGGCGGCATCCACCGTTTTGCTGTCGGTGTCTCTAAGTACCGATTTTAATCGGTGCAAGTGTAGCGAGCTCTCTTGCTGCTGCAGTGTTGCTGCAATTTCAAGGCTGGCGGAGTCGTGCAGGAAGGCGTAGCGTGTTCGATTGGGAATGCCGTATAAAAAATCCAGAATCGCGTTGGAAATCGTGGATTTTCCCACTTCGTTATGACCGTACACGATATGAATATCGGGCTTGTTTTTGTCCGGTTCAGGCAGGTTGAGCAATCGATCGGTGAAGTGACCATATCGAATCAGGTGTAAAGACTGAAAACGCATGTAACTACCCGGCCGATCGGTCTATTTGTATTCGTGAGAGCAAATCTTCCACCCCTTGCGCCTGCAATTGTTTAAGGGTACTCGCGCGCCGTTCAGGGGTGGATTGCATTTTATCCCTGGATTGTTTGTTTGGCAGAAGTTTGATCAGGTCATCAAACTCACGCTCTGATACGGTTTGTAGCTGGTCATCGTCAAGATGAGTCAAGACGGTGTCTCTTAGTTGATCGATAAGCGAAAGATTGTTACCCAGGGAGTCGGTATCTCCATCAGCGAGCTTGACAGGGTGGAACTTAATTTTGTCGAGATGAACCTTGCCTAAGGTTTCAAACGCCAACTGAACCGATTCATTCGTGTGTTCCTCATCGGCCCGGAGATCGTACAGGGTATGAACATCAGCCTCACATTCAATACGGAAGATCCAGCGGTCGATGTCGGGACTTTGCTCAATCAGGGGTTTGACGTGTTCCAGTAGGTCTGTGGTAAACGATTTTAATACCGCGTCAGAATCATTGAGTTGTTCATGGCATTCGTTTAAATTCAGATGGATTCGATCAAATTGTACGGGGCTGACAATTCGCTCTTCAATGCGGCATTGCTCGTGGTCAAGTGACACCAGCGACACGCTCTTTACACCC
>CALFBL010000181.1 GCA_937951695.1 uncultured Granulosicoccaceae bacterium
GCCTTATGTCTCAAGATCATTTGTATCGAGTGCGCTTTATTAACCAGGATAAGGTGTATGAAATCTACGCCAGATCGGTT
Source organism: uncultured Granulosicoccaceae bacterium (assembly GCA_937951695.1). GTDB lineage: Bacteria > Pseudomonadota > Gammaproteobacteria > Granulosicoccales > Granulosicoccaceae > Granulosicoccus. The sequence continues at coordinate 81 of CALFBL010000181.1, forward strand.
TTTCAAGGTGAGCTCTACGGCTTTGTTATCCTTGAAGAGCTAGTGTTCGACACCCAGAAAACACTGGTGGTGGATCCAGCTGAGGAGAAGCTCAAATCCGAATTCGAAGGCGTAAAACAAACCATTTTGCCGATGCACTCTATCGTTCGCATCGATGCGGTTGAAGAACGCGGTACAGCGAAAATTAGCGATTACACGAGTGCCAACGTGACTCAGTTTCCGTCACCGATCTACACTCCAACGGACGGGCCGGGTTAGACCGATTCGCAGAACACCCCGCCGATTCAGGCTGAGGCAGCTTGGTTGCCCTGATATGGGCAAGGTCGGAAGACGCGTATCCTCATCCTCAAGCAGTTAGCGTCAGGATTCGCTACACTAGTGAGCCTCTGCGGAGAGGTGGCCGAGTGGTCGAAGGCGCCAGCCTGGAAAGTTGGTATACGGGGTAACTCGTATCGAGGGTTCGAATCCCTCTCTCTCCGCCATCTTAAACTTCCTGTCGACTTTGGCATCTGTTCTCATTGGGTTCGCAACCCTTTGCGGGATTGTGAAACGTTTCACCCGCATTGCGGTCAACACCTATACTGGCTAAATGTAGAAGCTCTTGGTTCTGTGATTCGGTTTAGCAAAACCATTGAAAATGCGAAATCCTCCCTATCCGTTTCACACAATGTTGTGCCAGACTGCAGCTACACTGTGTCTATTCCGCTATCAACTTATGACTATATATAATCGATGTTTGACCGTGCTTGGCGTGACGGCGATGAGTTTCGGCCCCATGAGTGCCAACGCGGATTCAGAGCCTACCTACGATCCCAGTGGCAAGGGTCCAGTGACTGCGATCATTGGCGGTGCGCCATCAGCCTTTGGGAATTTTCCGTCGAACGTTGCGCTGCTGCGTAATTCGCCCACCAATACCTTGTTCCGGCGCCAGTTTTGCGGAGGAACAGCGATTTCGGATAACTACATCCTGACCGCCGCGCACTGCATGTTCACTCTGGGCTTCCGCCTGAATGCACGAGATGTGCTAGTTGCTGGTAACTTTGTTGATCTAGCCAACGACAGCCCTGCTGAATTCACCGTGGCTGAGATCACCCTCCACCCTGATTATGACATTCGCTCAACGTTCAGTGAGAACGATCTCGCTCTGCTGAGAACCGATGTTCCGCACAATGTTCCGGTGATCGCCTTGTTCAGTGGCGACGCACGAAGCCTCACCGGCGTCGATGCGTTTATTACCGGTTGGGGTTTGACGGATCCGAACCGGCTGATTTTCCCCAGCTTGTTAAACGAAGCCAAAGTGCCCATCACGGATTTTGACGTTTGTAACGCTGTTTACGCTGGCTTGGGTGATGAGCACGTGTGCGCCGGTTTTGCGGAAGGTGGTGTCGATGCCTGTCAAGGAGACAGCGGCGGTCCGTTGATGATCATGGACGGTAATGAGACGGTTCAGGTTGGTTTGACCAGTTTCGGTGAAGAATGTGCATTGCCCAACGCTTATGGCGTGTACACCAACGTTGCAAACTATGAATCGTGGATCGATGGGATTGTGCCAATACCGTCCAGCGGTGAGCCTATTTTTAGATCCTTAAAAGATGATGTAGAAATGACTGCGGTGGACGCGGATTCAGGTTCTGGTGGCGGCAGCGGTGGTGACAGCGCCAGCGATGGCAGCAGCGCCAGCAGTGGCAGCAGCAGTGGTGGTGGCAGTGGTGGTGGCAGTGGTGGTGGTGGTCTCTTCGGTGCGGCGAACCTCGGGTTGTTGTTGCTGTTGCTTGTTCGCTGCTGGGGGCGTGTCAAGCGTCAACCCATAAACCCCGGTGAAGCGAGCTAAGCTAAGCCCATGAGAGACAGTGATGAGCATCAGCAAGGCCATAGCAGGAGCCACCAATCACGGTATGGCCAAGACTGCGAAAACTTACGCGTGCAACGGCGCGTGCAACGGTTTGTACAATCGTGTGTACACCACAAAGTCGCGATGAAATCAGTCAATGCGTCGATGGCCATTATCGGTGCAGCCTTAGTACTCGGTGGTTGCGTAACAGACCTAGCGGCGCCATGGGGTGCGGGATCCGCTGTCTCTGATGCGAAGATATTGGGAGTAAGTGCGGTGAAGAATAGTCTGGTCACTGAGGCAGGAGAAGAGTACCAGGGTCGGCCTGCGTTCGATGGTGTGGCGTTAACGCAAAGCCGAGATGCCGCTTTAGCTCAAGCCACGCAGCAGTACGGTGTAGAGCCCATTTGCGAAGGCAAAAAAGTCGCCCCGCGTAATTCAAGACGCGCAGACTTTTACGAGCGCTGCGAGTTTGCGGCGGTATCGAAACGTTACGGCGGTGCCGAGATTACCTCGGTGACCTATCACTTCCTGAGCGCAAAGCTGGTTGAGATCGATGCTAAGGTGGCTGGTACCGCGCTGGACATCCACCCGACCGCGCAAACACTCGACGCAATGCTAGGGGATTTGGAATTCAGCAGCGAAACCATAGAATCGAATACGGGTGGTTCGACCGGATTGCCACAGGCGATCCATCATTGGAAAAAAAGTCCCGATCTGGCGTTTGTGCGTTTGAACACTGCGCAAAGTGCCGATGACGAATACTTTGAACTGGTCATTCAGCATCCGTTGGTAGCCGACGTCATTGCGGAACTGCCCGCGCTGTAAACGGATTTGGCAACCGTCGGTTGATCGATAGCACCTGAACACGGGCGCGGTTGGCTCATTGTTTTCATTGACATTCGTCTTGTGGCGATTTACTGTCTATGAGGACCTTGTGGACAGACAACCGTAACCGAATGACGACAACGCAGCTCTTGGACAACGTCGCCTTAGCCACGGAATCGCTAAGGATCTGCGATGCTTGAGCTGGTTGGTGTCAGTAAACGAGTCGGGACTGAGCTGCACATCAGCGACGTGTCGCTGACTCTGGAGCGCGGCTCTCTCAACATTCTCCTAGGCCCCACGTTATCTGGCAAGACGAGTCTGATGCGGCTGATGGCAGGGCTGGATCGCCCAACGCGCGGTGGCATTACGCTGGACGGTAAAGACGTGGTGGGTGTCCCGGTGCGTCGCAGAAACGTAGCGATGGTTTACCAGCAATTTATTAATTACCCCGCTTTCACAGTGTATGAGAACATCGCATCCCCGCTTCGGCTGGCGGGGTTGGACAAGCAAACGCTGGATGCGAAGGTCCGTGAGGCGGCGGAGCTGCTCAAGCTCACCGATTATCTGCAACGCACACCGTTGAATCTGTCAGGCGGTCAGCAGCAACGCACCGCCATTGCACGAGCGCTGGTCAAAAACGCTGATCTGGTGCTGCTTGATGAACCGTTGGCGAATCTGGATTACAAACTGCGCGAGGAGTTGCGAGTGGAATTGCCACGGATATTCGGTGAGTCCGGTGCCATTCTTGTTTACGCCACTACCGAACCCTACGAGGCGCTGATGTTAAGTGGTAAAACGGCGACGCTGTGCGAGGGGCGGGTAACTCAATTTGGCTCAACCATCAATGTCTACAAACAACCGGTAGATATCACCACCGCGCAAATATTCTCTGACCCGCCGCTGAACCTGGCCAAGGTGCAAAAAACGCCTGCGACTCTAGCCTACGGAGAACAGCCACTGGGGAACGTGAAGGGGGATTTACCAAACGATGACTACACCGTTGCCATTCGCCCGCATCATGTATCGCTTAACCCAAGCGAGTGTTACTCGGTAAAGCTGAAGGCGGTGGTTTCCACCAGCGAAATTTCCGGTTCTGAAACCTTTATCCACGTGGAAACCGAGCATGATCGCTGGGTGTTGTTAACCCACGGGGTGCATCGGGTAAACACAGGCGACAACATTGACATTTACGTTGATCCGTCCCGCTTTTATTTGTTCAATGCCTCTGGCGCCTTGGTGCACTCGCCTGTTAATACTAGCGATGCCGCATAACGATGGCACGAATTTCACTGGATCAAATCGCTCATTCGTTCAACCCGCGGCCGTCATCGGAAGCCGATTATGCGCTGAAGAGTATTCATTACCAATGGGACGACGGGGGGGCTTACGCGCTATTAGGCCCATCAGGCTGCGGCAAAACCACGTTGCTGAATATTATTTCAGGCTTACTGACGCCTTCGAACGGTCGGGTGCTCTACGACGAACGAGATATGACGCTGCTTACTCCGGAACAGAGAAACATCGCACAAGTGTTTCAGTTCCCGGTCATATACGACACCATGACGGTGGCGGAAAATCTAGCGTTTCCGCTTGTGAATCGAGGGGTTGAGCGTGCGGAAATCAACAAGCGTGTGGCTGAGATGCTCGAGACACTGGAGCTTGAAGAAAAGGCGAATCGTCGAGCGCAAGGATTAACCGCGGATGAAAAGCAGAAGATATCGCTCGGGCGTGGGCTGGTTCGATACGACGTCAGCGCTATTTTGTTTGATGAGCCGTTAACAGTAATAGATCCGCACATGAAATGGCAGCTGCGCACCAAGCTTAAAACCCTGCATGAACAGCTCGGCTATACCATGATCTACGTCACTCACGATCAGACCGAGGCGTTGACGTTTGCCGACAAGGTGGTGGTGATGCTTGAAGGCAATGTGCTGCAAGTGGGTACGCCAGAGGAACTGTTTGACCAACCCGCACATACGTTTGTTGGGTACTTTATCGGCTCCCCGGGTATGAATATATTTCCGGGAACCGTCGTCGGTAACACCTTGAAAATGGGCTCGGTTGACGTGCCGCTGAACAAAGGCTATGCAGAGTGTGCCGGAAAAACAGAAATTGGGATTCGGCCCGAATTTATACGTCTCACCACCGCCAGCGAGGCGGGCAGCCGGGGATTAAAATTTAACCTTCGCTCGGTGGAAGATGTGGGTCGATTGAAAATCGTTCGTGGCCAGGCGGAAGGTGTGGCGTTGAATGTCGTCGTCGATGAGAACAGCGATATACCTGCAGAACCCTACGCGGTGTTTGACGCAGAGCGAGTCTGCGTGTACCAAAATTCGATGCTTGCCGACGGCGATATTTTGAGCACGGAATCGCGCACATGAGTAAACCCTACAACAACAAAGCCTGGTGGTTTGTCTTACCCGTATTTGTACTGGTGGCTTTTAGCGCCATTATTCCACTGATGACGGTGGTTAACTATTCCATCCAGGACACCTTTGGTAACAACGTTTTTTATTGGGCTGGGCTTGAGTGGTTTCAAGAGGTGCTGGCTTCAGACCGTTTCCATAACGCACTGGGTCGCAACTTGCTGTTCTCGACGATTATTCTGGCCATCGAGATTCCACTGGGCATAGCGATCGCCCTGACGTTACCCAAAAAAGGCTTTTGGGTTCCGGTGTGTCTGGTGCTAATGGCGTTGCCGTTGTTGATTCCCTGGAATGTGGTTGGCACCATCTGGCAAGTCTTCGGGCGCGCCGATATCGGGCTGTTGGGGCACACCTTAATGAGTCTTGGCGTTGACTATAACTACGCCACTAACATTTTCGACGCATGGGCGACCATCGTGGTGATGGATGTCTGGCACTGGACCAGTCTTGTGGTGCTGTTGTGTTACGCAGGTCTGGTGTCCATCCCTGAGGCTTATTATCAAGCCGCTCGTATTGACGGTGCGTCGAAATGGAGTGTGTTCAAATACATTCAGCTGCCCAAAATAAAGCGGGTTCTGCTGATCGCTGTGCTGCTGAGATTTATGGACAGCTTCATGATCTACACTGAACCTTTTGTGCTAACAGGGGGCGGGCCCGGTAACTCAACCACGTTTCTATCGATTGATTTGGTCAAAACGGCAATTGGTCAATTTGACTTAGGTCCGGCCGCTGCCATGTCACTGATCTACTTTTTGATTATTCTGCTTCTGTCCTGGGTGTTCTACACCGTCATGGAAAACTACGGCGCTGAGAAATCAGACCCGCGAGTGGAGCAGGATTGATGAGTGATTCAATTAACCCATCGGATGCGATCGACACGGGGCTAAGCGATGCGGACGGCGCACGCGCGCTTAACTCAGCGGGCGTGGGTGCGGCAGCCTCTGGCGGCAGTATCGACTTTATAAACGCTCGGCAGGCCAATCGTTCGGCTTGGAAGTTTCACGTTAAATGGTTAGCGCCCACAGGCTACATTGTGTTCTTGTTGTTACCCATTTACTGGCTGATCAACATGAGCTTCAAGACGAACCAGGAGATCATCTCTACGTTCACGCTGTGGCCACAAAACCCCACCTTACAAAACTACGCAACGATATTCACCGACCCTTCCTGGTACAACGGGTACATCAACTCCATCACCTACGTGGTGCTGAACACGATTATTTCGCTCTCGGTTGCGCTGCCAGCTGCGTACGCGTTTAGCCGGTTTCGGTTTTTGGGCGATAAGCACATGTTCTTTTGGCTGCTGACGAACCGGATGGCGCCACCGGCGGTATTTGCTTTACCGTACTTCCAGCTGTATTCTGCGTTCGGTCTGATCGACACGCACATTGCTGTGGCGCTGGCGCATTGCTTGTTCAACGTGCCCCTGGCGGTCTGGATACTCGAAGGCTTTATGTCGGGTGTGCCCAGAGAAATTGATGAGACGGCCTACATCGATGGCTACTCGTTCCCTCGATTTTTTGTCAAAATATTTATGCCACTGATTGCCTCGGGTATTGGTGTGGCCGCTTTTTTCTGCTTTATGTTTTCTTGGGTGGAGTTGCTCATCGCACGAACCTTGACTGTCACGGACGCCAAACCGATCTCGGCGATCATGACCCGAACCGTATCGGCGTCGGGAATGGATTGGGGCTTGTTGGCAGCGGCCGGGGTGTTAACCATCATTCCAGGGGCTCTGGTCATTTATTTTGTGCGTAACTACATCGCCCGAGGCTTCGCGCTTGGGCGCGTCTAGTTTGAGGTTAGAATCATGAACATGAGCCTGCCCAACAATGGCGCATAACCCGAGGTCAAGCAGATGAACCTGTCTTGGATGGCGTGGACGAAACCGACCGCGATATTTTTTCTCACCATAGTGGTGTTGCTGATTCTCATGGGATTGTGGGAAGCTGTGAAACCTGGTGGTGGTCCTCGTGTGGGCATCCTCAGGTTTGAAACCACCCGGGGGGATCGATTGTTTCTGTCGTTACTGGGCAGTGCATTTATACATTTGGCCTGGCTCGGGTTGGTCGGGCCAAATTTGTGGTGGGCCTTGGGCGTGTCATTGATCTACGCGGTATTGGTGTTCAATCTCGTCTAAAGTTTTAATGGGTAGGCAGTAAACGTTGTAAGTAGAACGAATAACCAAGCAGTAGTGAGTACGCATTTACAATAACCTAAGGAGGAATCCAATGCGCCAGTTTAGATTAAACAAGACCGCACTCGTGGTTGCGATATTTATGGGTGGCACTCACGCCGCTCAGGCCGATATGGAGGCTGCAACCACGTTTTTGAATGATGAGATCGGTGGCCTATCGGTGCTCAGTGAAGATGAACAGAAAGCAGAAATGCAATGGTTTATCAATGCAGCGAAACCCTTCGAAGGGATGGACATTAAAGTGGTGTCCGAAACTATCGGTACTCACGAATACGAGTCTCAGGTTCTCGCCCCTGCGTTCACCGCCATTACCGGTATCAACGTCACTCATGACCTGATCGGTGAGGGCGATGTGGTTGAGAAACTGCAAACACAAATGCAAACCGGTGAGAACATCTATGACGCTTACGTCAACGATTCGGATTTAATCGGTACGCATTGGCGCTATCAACAAGTACGCAATTTGACTGATTGGATGGCAGGTGAGGGTAAGGATGTCACCAACCCGGGGCTAGATATCGATGACTTTATCGGTACCTCGTTTACCACCGCGCCAGATGGGAAGCTTTATCAATTGCCCGATCAGCAGTTCGCCAACTTATATTGGTTTCGCTACGATTGGTTCAACGACGAGCAAAACAAGGCCGACTTCAAAGCCGAATACGGCTACGATCTCGGTGTGCCGGTAAACTGGTCAGCGTATGAAGATATCGCAGCCTTTTTTACCGATCGTGACTTATCACGTCTGGGCGTTGAAGGCAAAGTCTTCGGTAACATGGATTACGGTAAGAAAGATCCGTCTCTGGGCTGGCGCTATACCGATGCGTGGATGTCAATGGCGGGGATGGGGGATGTGGGTGAGCCGAACGGTTTACCGGTAGATGAATGGGGCATTCGTGTAAACGATCAGTCTCAACCCACCGGTTCTTGCGTTGCTCGCGGTGGTGCCACCAATTCACCGGCCGCGGTATATGCGGTGACCAAAGCGATCGAATGGCTACAGAAGTATTCTCCACCCGAAGCCGCCGGTATGACCTTTGGTGAAGCGGGCCCAATCCCGGCACAGGGTAACGTGGCTCAGCAAATGTTCTGGTACACAGCCTTTACCGCCGACACCGTAAAACCGGATCTACCGGTCATGAACGAAGACGGCACGCCCAAGTGGCGGATGGCGCCGTCTCCGCACGGGGCCTATTGGGTGGAAGGCACCAAGATCGGTTATCAGGATGCCGGTTCATGGACGCTGATGGACTCCACGCCAGTGGATCGTGCTAAAGCGGCTTGGCTATACGCTCAGTTCGTGACGTCAAAAACGGTTGATTTGAAAAAATCGGATGTGGGGTTAACGTTCATTCGTGAATCCACGATTGATTCCGAGCATTTCTCTGAACGTGCAGACAAGCTTGGTGGCTTGATTGAATTTTATCGTTCTCCGGCACGCGTTCAGTGGTCGCCCACAGGCACCAATGTTCCCGATTACCCGAAGCTTGCCCAGTTGTGGTGGCAGAACATCGGGGATGCCATGTCCGGTGCAAAAAGCGCACAGGAAGCATTGGATGCCTTGTGTATTGCTCAGGAACGCGTGCTGGCCCGCCTGGAACGTGCAGACGTTCAAGGCGATCTTGGGCCTAAGTTAAACGAGGAAGAAGAAGCGGACTACTGGTTATCGCAGCCCGGTTCTCCCAAGGCGAAGTTAGCGAATGAAAAGCCTGCGGGTGAGACCGTGTCGTATGATGAACTGGTTAAGAGCTGGACTCAGTAATTTGTCTGGTTGATAGGGGAAGGGGTGTTCACACCCCTTCCTTCTAGCCTTCAACTGCTAAGGTTGGGCTAAGCACTTCAAGGCTAATTGATCACCTGTTTTGGGCATATTTCTATTTAAACGCTTTCTTAACTACGCGGTACTTCTGGTGGTGGCGGTTAACCTAAGCTGGTTACTGGCAGCGACACAGCTCGATCCACGATCGCTGTATGAAGTGGCGAACCCACCGATCGATCCGGTATCGATTGAAAACAATTTGCGATCCCGGAATCTTAGCGATGCGGTTCCCCTTCACCAGCGTTGGCTGGTTTGGTCCCGTGCTATCGTCACCGAGTGGGACTGGGGCCAATCTCCTCGTGGCAGTCGCGTTCAGGATGAAATCGACCGGCGTATCTGGGTCAGCGTCAGGCTCATTACACTCGGCTCTTTACTGGGGGCATTACTGGGCGTTGTGATAGGGACCTGGACGGCTGCACGGCAGTATCAACTGTCAGACAAGATGCTAACCTTTGCAGCCCTGTTGGGGCTATCGGTGCCCTCGTTTGTTATAGCCAGTGTTCTGCAAATTATGGCTACCTGGATCAACGAAAGCACTGGCACGCGGTTCTTCGAGTTTGTCGGCGAGACCGGTTCTCACGGCAACGGGTTTGGCGCTGAATTTGTTGATCGGCTTCAACATCTGATGTTGCCAACGCTGGCACTGACGATTTTGGGGGCGGCTTTCTTTAGCCGAATCCAGCGAAGTATCATGCTCGATTCGTTAAGTTCAGACTACGTTCGCACCGCCAGAGCCAAGGGGCTGCGCAAGTCGCAAGCGATCATCCGGCATGCGTTGCGCATGTCATTAATTCCGACCAGCACCTACTTTGCGTTCAGTGTTGCAACACTATTTGTGGGGGCTGCCTTTATGGAAATTCTGTTCTCCTTCCACGGTATGGGTAGCTACGCGGTGTCTTCCATATTGGGGCAAGATGTGCACGGTGTCGTAGCGACGGCTGCGTTTGGCGGTGTTTGCGTGCTATTGGGTGCGCTGTTGGCGGACTTGATGGTGGCATGGTTGGATCCGCGAATACGTTTAGGTAGCGCAGCTCGCGTTGGCTGATCGCACTCCAATCAATGAACCGATGAATAGCACTGTTGTGGATGAGCGTGCGGCTCCTGCAAGGACAAGCCGGGCTCGGCTGTTGTGGCGCAGATTCTTGCGTAACAAAACCGCGGTTGTAGGCTTCGTTATCATCGCATTATTGATCGTAACGGCCATTATCGGTCCCTGGTTGTCGCCTTGGGCATTCGATGAGGTTGATCGGCAGTCGTACTTGAAACCTCCGAGTTTGAGTCATCCATTAGGTACGAGCCAATCGGGGCGTGATATGTGGGCCTTGACTCTGCATGGACTGCGTAAGTCGCTCATCATTGGATTGGTTGTCGCGTTGCTCTCGACCAGTATTGCGGCAATCGTGGGGGCGTTTGCAGCCTACTACGGTGGCTGGCTTGAGCGATTTGCTTTGTGGATTATTGATCTGTTGCTGGTGATTCCGGCGTTTCTACTGATCGCCATGGTGGCTAGCAATACATCGGCCGATCAATCGTCCTGGCTGTTGCTGGTCTTTCTGTTAACGTTTTTCGGCTGGATGCTATCAGCCAGAGTGGTACGCAGTTTGTCGATATCGGTGCGACAACGTGAATTTGTCACAGCAGCGCGTTATATGGGATTGTCGGGCCCTAAAATTATAATCCGGCACATGCTTCCTAATATCGCGTCTCTGTTAATCATCGATGCGACGCTGAACGTCAGCGGTGCCATTCTTGCCGAGACTAGCCTTGCGTATTTCGGATTCGGTGTACAGCCACCCGATACCTCGCTCGGTTCTTTATTGGGCGACGGTGCGCGTCAGATAAGCAGTTTTCCCTGGTTGTTTGCAGGCCCGGCGGTGGTCATCGTTTTGCTGATTCTCTCGGTCAATGCGGTAGGTGACGGCCTGCGCGATGCCTTCGATCCTCGGTCGAAGGCGTCGGGCATGGCGTAATGGGGTTCTATTTATGCTCGATCTAAATTAAATGGATAGGCCGCACTTGGCATCAACGCCTAGCCCATTGGCGCATCGTCAAGGGGACTTGTTACTCGATGTACAGGAGCTGCAGGTTCGCTTTGCGCATGAAGCAGGCTCTTTGCCTGCGGTACGTGGGCTAAGTTTTGCGTTGCACGCTGGAGAGTCATTGGCCATTGTAGGCGAGTCGGGTTCGGGCAAATCGGCAACTGCTATGGCAATAATGGGATTACTGCCTGAGAGTGCGCGCGTAGAAGGCTCGATTCGCTTGCACGGCGAACAGCTGCTCGCTCGTGATGACCGAACGCTGTCGCACGTGCGTGGAAGGTCTATCGCTATGGTTTTTCAGGATCCGCTGTCCGCCATGACTCCGGTTTATACCGTGGGAGAACAGATCGCGGAATCCATTATTGTGCACAGCGGGTGTTCGTCAGCGGCAGCGATGGCTCGCGCTGTGGAACTGCTTGAACTTGTCGGTGTTGCCGAACCTCAGCGTCGTGTGCACGCCTATCCGCACGAATATTCGGGCGGCATGCGGCAACGGGCAATGATCGCCATGGCGATTGCCAATAACCCCGATGTTATTATTGCAGATGAGCCAACGACGGCTCTGGATGTCACCATTCAGGCGCAGGTTCTGGATGTGTTGCAGCACGCCTGCAGGGAATTAAACGCAGCGCTCATACTGATCACACACGATCTTGGCGTGGTGGCACGGGTCGCTGACCGGGCGGTTGTCATGTACGCCGGTAAGGCCGTTGAGCAGGCCGAGGTGCACGCGCTATTTCGGGCGCCTGCGATGCCATATACCTTGGGCTTGTTGGGCTCATTGCCTAATTTAGATTCAGCTGACAGTTCAGGAGCATCTGCAACTGCTGGTGCAACTGCTGGTGCAACTGCCGGTGCAGGCGTGTCCAAAACGGCATTAGGCACCATACCGGGTAATCCTCCCTCGCCGCTGTTGTTGCCAACCGGCTGCTCTTTTGCATCACGGTGCCCAATGGTTAGCGCGCAGTGTCTTATCGAAGAGCCCCAGCTATTGCCGATTGAC
>CALFBL010000182.1 GCA_937951695.1 uncultured Granulosicoccaceae bacterium
CCTTGCGCTGCCAGTGTTTCTTGTCGTGTTGAAGTGATCAGCGTCTGCACTAGAGCGTGGCTCTCGGGCACAGCGGGTGTGGGTATCTGGCCAGCCAGTACATCGGTGGCTTGTACCGTTATCCGGCGCTCCAGTTCGTCACCTGCGCGGAGTTCGGTTGGTGGAGATGACCACGATTCTGATAGCTCCACCGATTTGGCTGGCAACCACCAACCGTTGGAGTCTGCGGGCGCGCCTTGAACTGTGATTTCCACAGGTTCGGAGCGACGGCTAAAATCTGCCCGTTCAACATTGGATTTTGCCAGAGTACCTGACCACTCTATTGCACCGATCTGCTGTGTGCCGGATTGTCGAGGGTAGATCAGGGTTTGCCATTCCGTTCGAAACCAGTCTTTGTTGTCGTCCTTGAAGGTGCGGCGGTTTTCGATGAGTTCACGTTTGGAAAAACCTTTCAAGTCCGGCAAGATGATGGATTCACGGTTTATCGGATAACGATGCAACAGCTCAATTTTGAACAATATTTGCTGGTTTACTGCTGCGTTGCTTGGTGTGAGCGAGGCCACTATCTGCGCATCGGTCGGGTTTGGGATCCAATCCGGACGGGCAGCATCCAGCACGGTAATGTTCACAGTGTTGGAGACAATACCTCCGGCTTTTAAGGGACCGATCACCAAAACACCGGATTGCTTGGGTTCCAGATCCATTCGCCTTAAGGCTATTTCCTGTACCTTGCCGTCAATAACAGCAATGCGAGTACCGGTGCTTTCACGCAGTACTGTTGCAGTCTCTTCCAATAGAGAAAAGTCGATCGGGTCGAGCAACCCAGTTGATTCAACATCGAGCACTATCGTATCGCCTGAGAACACCTCGCGGCTGTCAAGCTCTAGTTTGATGTAAACATCTGTCTCGCCAAGCGCTGTACTTGAAAAGGTCAGTGTAATGATCCACGCTACGGCCAGTACCGTGCGCATCCGATCGATAGTGTTCACCAGAGATCCCCGCCTTGTGGTGCACTTTTTCCAGCGGCTTTTCTTCGGGCCATTTCCAGCTCGATTTTACGGCGTAAGTACTTCTCGGCGTTGTGGTTAATCTGGTTTAACCATTGTTCGTTGGCTTGGGCGGATTCAAGAGTTGCGCGCAGGCTGGCCGCTTGCGCCTCGCTCGTTGACTCTTTACCTTCGGCACCGGTTGATGGATTGTTTTCACCGTCCGATTCTGTCTCGGTCCCTTTGGTATTGCCGCCTTCGGGGGAGCCATCGTCTTCCAGAGTTTTATCACTACCGGCCTCACCGCTGTCGCCGGCGGTCACAGCCTCTGGAGAGGCACCGCGGCTATCGGTGTCGCCCTCGCGGTCTTCACCGTTGTCTTCTTCACCATCGGGTTTGTCAAAGCCTTCTTCAGAGCTGCCCCCCGGTTGTTCATCACCTTCGCTCTCAACGCGATCGATTTCCTCGCCGCGACGCTGTATGGCTGATTCACCGCGCTGATCCTGTTCAAGAGCCAGAAGTTTGAGCATGAGCTCTGCGTTTATTTGGGCATCGCTAAAGTCAGGCTTTTTGCTTAACGACATTTGGTAAGCTTCCAGTGCCAGTGCGTAGTAACCCATCTTGACGTAAGTGTTGCCTAAGTTGTGCATGGACTTGTAATCATCAGCTCGTATGAACGCTTCTGCCGCACGCCACCATTGGCTAGAGTTGTACAACGAAATGCCTTTCCATGCCGGGTTGGTGAAAATCTCCGCAGCTTCGGCGTAGCGTTGTTGTTCGAATAGCCTGTGTGCAATCAGGTTGTCATCGCTCCAAGCGGGGGCGGCAAACGTAGCAACAATGAATACCAGCAATAATTTCATTGATGCCATTGCCAATAAAACAATCGCAGCATGAACGGTATGGCCAACAACAACAACCAGTGTGACTGGTTTTGCCAGCGAATACTGGACAGACCCGTGCGGGTCAGCAGCGCATCGTCTGACAGGTTTGACTGTAGATCCAGACTGGTAAGATTAACCTGCCCCAAACTACTCGAGCGCACCCACTCACCCTGACCACTGCTGGCCAGTGCTTGAGCCGCTGGTAAATCAAACGGGGCAGCGCTATTCGCACTTTCCTCACCGAACACAATCACATCGGTTCTATGACCGAGAGATGCCAGACGCGAGGCAGCAGCGTCTGAACGACTATTTACGCCGCCGGAATCGGTCAGCACAAACAGCCGAGCGTTCACCAACTGGCTACCTTCAATTACTGACAGAGCAAGTGACAAGGCACGCGTCAGGTTAGACCCTTCAAGCGGCACGATGCCGTGGTTGAGAAGTGTGATGCTTTGTTGGATGCTAGCGTTGTCGAACGAGGGTGGGGAGACGATAAACGCATCGCCTGCATAGACAATCAGTGTGGTTGAGTTGGCGCGGGCATGCGTCGACAGTTCCAGTGCCGCGTTTCGCATCGCAGACAATCGGCTGGGGGCGACGTCATTAAGCGTCATGGAGCGTGATACATCTGCGAGCAGGATCCAGCCCTGCGAGTGGCGATAGGTTTGCGCGTTATCGATCTGTACAGAAGGTGTGCTCAATGCTAAGCAGACGATGGCGGCAATTAGTAACTCCAGATACTGTTTGCCTTTCGATAGAAAACCGCCTTGCAGAAAACGTAATACGTTTGGCTGAATGACATTTTGCCAATCGTCATCTGTCTGGTTTTTGATTAATACAAAAGCCAGCAGTAACAACGACGCCGGTATTAACCACATCGAGTGCAATAGTGTCATGTGGGTGTCAGTCCGACGAAGCGCAATCCTCGCGACAGAAAACCTCTGGTTCGATACAGCACAAGTAACAACAGAAAAACGAGTGTGATAAGGATAAAAGTATTGCGAAAATCCTGCTTAATGATGAGCGGTGGGGCCGATACTTCTGCGCTTTCGAGGGTGTTGATCTGTTGATAGATACGTTGCAATTCTTCGGTGGTCTGAGCCCGAAAAAAAGTACCACCTGAGGCTTCGGATATAGCGCGAAGTGTGGCCTCATCCAGATCAGCGGCCGCTGATTGAAATTGTTGCCCAGACGTAGTTGCGGCATCGCTGCCAAGCCCGATCGTATGAACCGAAATACCCAGAGATCTGGCAAGTTCAGCCGCATCCTCAGGTTCTACGCTACCTGCATTATTGGTTCCATCGGACAGCAGTACGATGCCTTTTTTTGATGCGGGATCGTCGCGCAAGCTCTTGATTGCAAGGCCCATAGCGTCGCCGATGGCAGTGGTTCGTCCAGCCATACCGATACCGCTGCTTTGCAATGCATTATTGACAGATGCCAGATCGTAGGTAGGCGGGGAGGCGATAAATGCTTCAGAGCCAAACAGTACCAAGCTTATTCGATCGCCCGCTCGTGTGGCAATGAATTGTCCGGCGATGTGCTTCACGACAGAGAGCCGATCGACCGATACACCGTTGAGCGTAAAGTCGCGCCGCTCCATACTGGTAGAAAGATCGATTAATAAGGCGAGCGCACGACCACTAGCCGGTAGTGATTGCCCGCTGGTGTTTTTATAGGGTTGCGCTATCGCGGTCAATAAGGCAACCCAGGCGACAATTAATAACATCCATGGCGGCAACTGCTGGCGTAATTTGCCTTGCTCGCGTCTGATACTGTTGAGTGCTATGGCAGTGGATGGAGGTATTTTAATTGACTGCCTAGACGATGAACGCTGAGGAAAAAAATACAGCAGCGCTGGCAATGGCAACAACAGAAACACCCAAGGCCAGTTAAAGCTCATGGGTGTTGTCGCTTATGACGTTTGATGAGTTTTTCTATTTCCGACAGTACAGTGGTTTCAGCGGTTGTATTCACTTGGTATAACGCTGAACCAAATATTCTACCATTGCCACAAGTGAAGTAGTTGGTAGAAAAAAATGTATCCAGATGGCGTAGCCATGCGTCTCCGGTTAAATGCTTAACGGTTTTTCGTTCGTCTGTTGTTAGCGAAATTCTTTTAAGAAGTACGGCTGTTTGCTGCAGTGAATTGTAAGGCTGATGACGTGATCGCTTATCTATAATGGCAAGCGTGTCTAACGCCGTTCGGTGCCATGTTCGCTTGACGTGAATATGCTTTATTGCAAACACCAGTAAGGCAATGGCGCATACCGCTAACGACAGAACTACGGGCCACAGATCAGCTGGCACAGGTGCTTCGGGCAAATGAACGCCTTTAAGTTGGGCTAGTAGTTCTGTCGTATCCAGCTTATTGTCAAAATCTGAGTTCATGGCGTTATAGCCAGCCACGCTGATGTAAGGCACTAAGAAAACGGAGCGGGGTGCAAGGGCTTTCAATCGCCATGGTTTTAATGCCCGCTGTTTTCAATCGTTGCTGGCGTACAGTCTGCTGCTCTACCAGCTTTGCTGCCAAGTTATCTCCAATCTTTCTATCAATAGAGACTCTATTGGATTTGCCGAGGTATCGATAGTAATAGGTGCCGGCGGGCAGGGGCTGTTGTTCAATCTTATCGAGCAGCAAGGCAGCGGTTACACTGCCCCGTGATGCCAAGGCTAACAAGGCTTTGTCATAGTCGTCATCACCTTCGGTATCGAAGCCTGAAAACATAACGATTTGTCCACTGTGATGTCGGTTTTTGTTGATTGTATCAAAAGCATCTGACAATTGAGGTGCGCTTCGACGCTCCTGCTTTGAACGTTTCGCAGTCCTTTGTCCGGCGCGGTGGACGACTGTGTTGCTGGTTGTAAACCCTGCAGCAATCAGTTCCAGCGCGGGCAAAACCCCTTTTTTACCTGTCAGTGGTCGCGATACAGAGATCTTGTCAACATCGATTACGAGCGCAGTGCAGCGATCTCCAGCTTTGGCTGATTGCCACAAGGTCGTAGCGGCAAGGTGTCCTGCGGCAACTGCTCGTAATCGATCGCTGCCGTTGAACATCACCGGACGCATGTCAACCAGTACCGTCGTGGTAAGTTCTTTTTCCTGCTGGTATAGCCGAGTGTAGGGTTCAGTACTGCGAGCGGTAACGTTCCAGTCAATGTGTCTGACATCGTCTCCTGGGGTGTAGGGACGAAGGTCTAGAAATTCGATCCCCTGGCCCCGTTTTGCACCGATTCTATGCCCGGGGAAATCACTGCCAGTGACATGTGCGCTTTCACGAAAACCCAGTACGTCATATCGCCGATCGATTAAAGACTGGAGCGATAGGGTGATGCCATCGGTTGCCACTGCAGGCGCCGTCATGGAATTAGACTACCGTGGTGTTGTTCAGTATGCGATGTACCAGCTGGCGTGCGCTCATGCCCTGTGCCTGAGCTTGGTAGTTAAGGACAATGCGTCCACTTAATACATCAGGTGCCAATACGGCAATGTCTTCAGGGGTGACGTGGTCGCGAGCGTTTAGCCAGGCTCGAGCTTGGGCCGCACGTGCGAGAAAAATGGATCCTCGCGGGCTGGCTGCGTGTTCCACGCTACGACTCTCCGTGCCTGCGTTGCCGTAGCCCCGCGTTGCCGTAACGATTCTGACGACATAGTCTTTTACCACTTCGCTTAAAAACACGGCATGAGCGGCAGCCTGAGCGCGACCAATATCGGTTGTTTGTAGCAGTGGCTGGAGGGCGAGTGTGGGGTTGTCTGATGTTTCGTTTAATACAATGTTCAGTATTTGATGTTCCAGTTCAGGCCCTGGCATAGCGACTTCAACAAAAAACATAAATCGATCGAGCTGTGCTTCCGGTAAGGGATAGGTGCCTTCATGTTCTATCGGGTTTTGTGTGGCGACCACCATAAACGGTGACTTTAGCGGATAAGTGCTGCCACTGGCGGTGATTTGTTTTTCGCCCATCGCTTCCAGTAAGGCACT
>CALFBL010000183.1 GCA_937951695.1 uncultured Granulosicoccaceae bacterium
CGCGCATCGCTCCAACGGCCGCTTTGATAGCGTTGGTGTTTAGACCCCCACAGAGCCCGCGATCGGTAGACACGATCATGAACCCGACGCGCTTGACGTTTTCACGATCCACCACGTAGGGGTGTTTGTATTCAACATTTGCGGCCGCTACGTGCCCAATGACCTGCCGCATCTTCTCAGAATAGGGCCGATTCGCGTTCATGCGATTCTGCGCCTTACGCATTTTCGACGCTGCCACCATCTCCATCGCTTTTGTGATCTTCTGAGTATTTTGAATACTCTTGATCTGCGTGCGTATCTCTTTACCTGAAGCCATGAATCATCTCTTCGTTTGAGTGCCGATGTCGTTGGCCCGAATCAAGGGCCAAGATTTTCGTGTCGATACTCTGCGCTTACCAAGTACCTGTGGACTTGAACGACTCGATGCCCTTCTTGAAAGCGGCCTCGATGTTCTCGTTCCAGTCGCCATCGGTGTCTACCGAATCCAGTAGGTCCTGGTGGTTACTGCGAAAGTGATCGTGCATAGCCGCTTCGAAATCAACAATTTTGGTCACATCGACATCGTCGAGATAACCTTCGTTGGCAGCGTACAGCGACACACCCATCTCACCGATCGATAGCGGAGCATACTGTTTCTGCTTCATCAGTTCGGTAACGCGTTGCCCGCGTTCGAGCTGCTTACGCGTGGTTTCATCCAGATCGGATGCGAACTGGGCAAACGCTGCGAGTTCTCGGTACTGGGCCAGCGCCAGACGTACACCACCACCCAGCTTCTTGATGATCTTGGTCTGCGCTGCTCCGCCGACTCGGGATACCGACAGACCCGCGTTAATCGCTGGTCGGATACCGGCGTTAAACAAATCGGTTTCCAGGAAGATCTGTCCATCGGTGATCGAGATAACGTTCGTCGGTACGAAGGCTGATACATCACCGGCTTGCGTTTCAATGATTGGCAGAGCCGTTAGCGAACCGGTTTTGCCTTTTACTTCACCGTTGGTGAATTTCTCCACGTAGTCGGCGTTCACACGGCACGCGCGTTCTAATAAACGAGAGTGCAGATAGAACACGTCTCCGGGGTAGGCTTCACGACCGGGTGGACGACGCAGCAACAATGATACCTGGCGGTAGGCCCAAGCCTGCTTGGTCAGATCGTCATAGATAATCAATGCGTCTTCACCACGATCGAGAAAGTATTCACCCATCGCGCAACCAGCGTACGGGGCGATGTATTGCATCGCAGCAGAATCTGCAGCGCCTGCTGCTACCACAATGGTGTTTTCCATAGCACCGTGCTCTTCGAGCTTGGTGACCACGTTAGCAATGGTTGACTGCTTCTGACCAATCGCGACGTAGACGCACTTAATGCCGGTGCCCTTCTGGTTGATGATGGCATCAACCGCCACGGCTGTTTTTCCGGTTTGCCGATCGCCGATGATCAGCTCACGCTGGCCTCGACCTACCGGCACCATCGCATCGATCGACTTCAAACCCGTTTGTACCGGCTGGTCGACCGCTTGACGTTCGATTACGCCAGGTGCTACCCGCTCAATGGGGGAGCTTATTTTAGCGTTTACCGGGCCCTTTCCATCAATCGGTTCTCCCAGAGAGTTGACCACTCGTCCCATCAATTCAGGGCCGACGGGCACTTCCAGGATTCGACCAGTGCACTGCACCTTGCCGCCTTCTGAGAGCTCTTCGTAGTCACCTAGAACAACCGCACCTACCGAATCGCGCTCGAGGTTCAAAGCCAACCCATACAGGTTGTCGTTGAATTTCAACATCTCGCCCGACAGGGCTTCGGTCAAACCGTGTATCCGAACGATGCCGTCGTTCAAGCTCACGATGGTGCCTTCGTTACGAGCGTCAGCCGCCGCTTCGAAGTTACCAATGCGCTGTTTAATCAGTTCACTGATTTCTGATGGGTCAAGTTGCATGTGTCAATCCTCTGTTAATCGTACCGCCGCAATTTCACGACGTTGACGGTGGCTCCATGCGCCACAATTGCCTGGAAATGGGCACTCGGGCAGCGATCTTCGCCGGTGTCATTCAATTGGTAAGCACAGGTGTGCGGCCAATCAAACAAATATTCTTCTTGTACGTAATTTTACGTGTACTCAATTTTTTTGCGACAAAGCGCGGTCAGTTATTGACCGCGTTTGCCATGCCCTCTACACGACCTTTTAAAGAGCCGTCGATGACCAGATCGCCGGCGCGAATGATCGCCCCTCCGATCAAGGAATCATCAACCGCCTCAACCAGTCGTACCTTTCGATTAAGTCGTTTGCCCAACGCAGTCTCGATGTTCTGACGCTGCGCATCAGACAATGGAAACGCCGAGGTGACGGTAGCGTCAATCTCGCCTTCTTCTTCAGCGCGAAGCACCTCGAAGCCTTCGTGAATGTCGCTCATACAACCCAGCCGGTTGTTTTCAGCCAGCAATCGAATAAAACTTCGACCTTCGTCGTCCATCTGATCGTCCACCTTCTCGAGCATCTCTGCTCGTTGCGAGAAGGTGTAACCAGGCGCTTCCAAACGACTGGCCATATCAGGATGGGCAACCAAAGCTGACCAAAATTCCAACCGACCTGACCACACGTCGAATTTGCC
Source organism: uncultured Granulosicoccaceae bacterium (assembly GCA_937951695.1). Lineage (GTDB taxonomy): Bacteria > Pseudomonadota > Gammaproteobacteria > Granulosicoccales > Granulosicoccaceae > Granulosicoccus. The sequence goes on from CALFBL010000183.1 coordinate 2,608, forward strand.
AGTGTCTCGCGCAAGCTCAAATAACGCCTTGGCGTAGGGTCTTGCGATGGTGGAGAAGTCTGCCATACGCTATAGACTCTAAATCTGACCGACGAGGTCGTCGATGACCTTGGCGTGCGATTCGGCGTTAACCTCACCACCCAAAATCTTTCTCGCACCATCGACTGCGATCGACCCAACCTGCTTGCGTAGCGACTCGCGAGCGTTGACAACTTCCTGCTCGATCTCTGCGGTCGCACTGTTTTTAATTCGATCCGCTTCAGTACGGGCTGTGTCTTTGGACGCCTCAACAATCTCGTTAGAACGCTTTTGCGCCTGAGCAACGATTTCTGCTGCCTGTGCTTTTGCATCTTCCAGCATGGTCGCGATTTCGGCTTCCGCCTCTTCACGACGCTGAGAACTCTGCTCGGCAGCGGCTAAACCGTCAGCGATACGCGCCTGACGCTCACGCAAACTGTTGATGATCGGCGGCCATACAAACTTCATGCAGAACAGGACGAATATGAAAAACGATATCGCCTGACCAATCAACGTTAAATTTATATTCATGGGCCTATCCTCTCAAAGACTGGTTCTACCGGACTTAGAGGTTACCGATGAAGGGGTTGGCGAAGACGAAGAATAAGCCTATACCAACAGCGATCATTGGAATCGCATCGAGTAAGCCCGCGACGATAAACATCTTTACCTGCAACATTGGAGTCATTTCCGGCTGGCGTGCGGCGCCTTCAAGAAAGCGTCCACCGAGCAGTGCAAAGCCAATTGCGGTACCGAGCGCTGCCAAGCCGATCATGATGGCGACAGCGATTGCGGTTGAGGATAATACAATTTCCATTGAGAACTCCAACTAACAGTTTTAGTAATGAATCAGTTAAAAAATGACGGTCTTTAGAACAGTAAAACTTACATCAATGATGTTCGTGTGCCATCGCCATATACACGATGGTGAGCATCATGAAAATAAACGCTTGCAGCGTAATTACCAAGATATGAAAGATCGCCCAAGGCACCGACAATGCCCATTGAACCGTCCAAGGTAACAACGCGATCAGGATGAAGATCAGTTCGCCAGCGTACATGTTACCGAACAATCGCAGCGCGAGTGATACGGGCTTGGCAAGCAACGACACGCCTTCCAGCAAGACATTGAAAGGTACAAACAACCACTTGATGATCACGTTGTCACTGGTAAAAGGATTGAACGCAAGCTCTCCAAGGAACCCACCCAGACCTTTCATCTTGATGCCGAAGTAGATCATCAAGGCAAATACAGACAAGGAAATACCAAACGTGACGTTGACGTCGGTACTCGGTACCACCTTCATATAGGGCACGCCGAGGATGTGCTCGAAGAAATACGGGATGAAGTCAACTGGAATGAGGTCCATAAAGTTCATCAAAAAGACCCAAACGAAGATCGTCAGGGCTAGAGGGCCGACGAAATTGCTCTTCACCGACATGGTGTCGTTAACGTTTTCGTCGACAAACTCGACGATGGATTCAACAAAATTCTGCAGCTTGCCCGGCACACCTGAAGTGGCCTTGTCCGCTGCCTTTTTAAACAGCCACAGGAAAAACGCACCCAACGTTACAGACCAGAACAAGGAATCCAGATGAATGGCCCAAAAACCCATCGCAACCGCTTCTTCGCTGGATTTGGCGATGCTCAGGCCGTTCTCGGGGTGCAGCCCGAACACCAGATTCTGTAAGTGATGCTGGATATAACCAGTCGATGTTAATGCGCCTTCGCCTGCCATCAGTTCTCTGTCCGTTTCCGCTTGTCATCTCGCTGAGCCACAACCAATGGCACCAACCAGTTCATGACAGATACGCCTGCAAAACCTGCAAACACTGCCACGGCGTTGATGGGTTTCACGTAAGCAAATGTGAAACCGAACAACACTATCGTCAAAACCATCTTGCCGGAAGCCCCGGCGTATATTGAGCGAACGATTTCATTCGCCGATCTGGCCCCCTTGTGTCGAAAAGCCCGCAGGGCAAACCAGCACGTAGGGATAAAGCATATGAGACCGCCAATGCAGGCAGACTTTGCGCTCAGGGGCCCGTAAAACCAACCCATTATCAGCACACCAAGGACCATGCCAAACTGACCTGCCAAGGTCCAACGTACGACGCGCATTCGTTCTGTGCGCCACATTCAGATAACCTCGGGCGATGCTGAAATAGCCAGCTGCTCAAACGATTCTTCCCGAGAGAGCAAGCTATAGGGCTAACTATATAGAGTGGTTTTCCCCGCTTTGCCAAACCCATTTGATACTGACAAATATCAGTCGCCAACTGCTCGAGCGCGCGAAGTATAGCAGTGTTTTTCTGCTTGTATAACGTGAGACCCTCGGTTTGGACTGGCGGCACAAGCGTATTGCCTGAGCCGATCATCACTACCGGATGTGGTTTAGAATTCCGTCCAGCTCGTCCATGCTGTTGTAGGTGATTTCCAGCTTGCCAGTTCCAGAGGATTTGTGCCGAATGGAGACTTGCGCGCCTAATTTCTCGCCCAAATGTTTTGCCAAACGTTCAATATCAGGATCGCGTACGTCGCTAGAACCGCTCGGCGGCACTTTACCTGCGCGGAGCGCTTTAATCTGTCTTTCCACAGCGCGTACGGTGAGTCCCTGCTGCGCGATACGCCGAGCCAGCACCGGCTGATCGTCCAGCGCTGCACCCAGTAAAGCCCTGGCGTGGCCCATCCCGATTTCGCCCGAGTCGATCAGGGCTTTCACCTCATCGTGCAAGTCCAGTAATCGCATGAGGTTGGTTACAGCCGATCGCGACCGGCCCACCGACACGGCCACTTCCCGATGCGACTGGGCAAATTCCTCACACAACCGTTGCATCGCTTCGGCTTCCTCCAGCGGATTAAGATCTTTTCGCTGAATGTTTTCTACCAGCGACATCGCCGCCACGGAGCGATCGTCAAGCACACGGACTATGGCGGTTATGTCGCTCAACCCTGCCAACTGGGCCGCTTTCCATCGTCTCTCACCGGCAATCAGCTCAAATTTGCCGCTAGCAACGGGCCGAACCAGGATGGGCTGGATAAGCCCCTCACTCTTGATTGAATCGGCCAGCTCTTGCAGCAGCTGCGGGTCAAACTGGCGCCTAGGCTGATAGCGACAGCGCTGAATCTGCTCTAGCCCAAGCAGACGCAATTTATCACTTTTGTCGACCGGATTAGTCGCAGCAGAATAATCGGGTTCGGGCCGGGCATTGGCGTTGGCGGAACCACCTGCCTTGACCGCAAGAGTTAGCGGTGTGTGCGCACCGCTCTCCTCGGTAGCCTGAACCGGCGCTGACTCCGCAGAAGAATCGTGCTCATCCGCTTGGCCCACCGATGCTGCTTTCGGGTCTGAGGCCCTTACAGCCTCCCCATGGTTGGCCGAGGCGGAGCTAGTGGTGCGCCGATCGAGCAATGAACCCAGTCCTCGTCCCATCGATTTCTTCTTGCCCGCCATGATTCAAGCCTCAGCCGGTTTGACGGCTTGGTTCACGTGAGCCGCCGCAACAGGATTCGATTCTTTCGGGTATTGACGTTCAATTTCACCAGCCAGCGCTAAATACGCGACCGCACCACGCGAGGCTCGATCGTATTCAACAATCGACAAACCGTGACTGGGTGCTTCCGCCAGGCGGACGTTTCTGGGCACGATAGTGCGGAATACCTGATCGCCAAAGTGCTCTACCAATTGACTCGACACTTCGACCCCGAGGTTATTGCGTCCGTCGTACATGGTCCGCAGCAAACCTTCTACCACCAGATCCGCGTTCACCGCATCGCGCACGCCTTCGATGGTGTCTAGCAGTGCCGACAGACCCTCCAACGCGTAATACTCGCACTGAATGGGTACCAGCACACTGTCTGCGGCGACGAATGCATTGAGCGTTAGCAGATTCAATGACGGTGGACAATCGATCAAGATGTAATCAAATCGATCGCTGACATCGCTCAACGCCCGCCGTAACGTCATTTCCCGATCCTCCATGGACATCAGTTCAATTTCGGCGGCGGTCAAATCAGCGTTAGAAGGCAATACCTGCACACCGGTGGCCGATGCCGGCAGTATCACCCGGCTGACAGGAACGTCGTCGATTAATACGTCTAGGGTCGAGAGCTCCAGTTCGTATTTGTCGATGCCTGAACCCATGGTGGCGTTGCCTTGGGGGTCAAGATCAATGAGCAAGACACGCTTGGCGAGCGAGCCTAGCGCCGCCGCCAAATTGACCGAGGTTGTGGTCTTGCCCACCCCACCTTTTTGATTCGCTATTGCTATCGTACGACTCATGGCTCAAGTGTACCGCGAATGCACACCGCAACATGCCGCTCAGCGATTTCCCCGGGGACGTCCAAACGCTCTAGTGTCGGTTTTTTCCATGGCGCAATTGCGCTCTCGGGCATAGCAGCGGCCGCGCCCAGCATCACAATCGCCCGTCCACCGGGCACACACTTCTCAGCGCAAAGATCGAGAAATTTTTCCGGTGCGGTAAACGCCCTAGAGGTAACGTTCACAGCTTTCAGTGACACCTGCTCAATACGCTGTTGCATCACTGTTACGTTCGCAAGCGCCAGCTCCAGCACGACCTGACTTTGGAACCGTGCTTTTTTACCGTTGGTTTCGACCGATGCGAATGATAAATACGGATGCACAATGGCCAGCGGCAACACGGGAAATCCAGCGCCCGAACCCACGTCCAACACGCTGTAGATTTTTTTATAAACCGGATCAACAAAAGACTGCTGATCGAGATAAGGGGCAACGCTTAATGAATCGACGATGTGCCGGATGATCGAATCACTTAACGTATTCGTTGAAACCAGATTGAAACGCTTCCCCCACTTAAGTAGCAATTTGTTCAAATACAACAATTGAACCGCTTGGTCGGCAGACACCGCAACTCCTACGTTTTCCGATAAAAAACGCAAGTCATCGATTTCATTTGATGAAAAGTTGCTCATGTTCGATTTCATTTACACATTTTACAGTGCACCCTATGACATTATTTCAGCGCTGTGCGAAATATCACTTCCGGGAACTTCTAAGAGAAACGCATGCGACACTTCTCACCCCAAGCGATAAAACCTTGCGTAATTGCTTTGCTGTTTTGCACCTTAAGCGCGTGTGGATCAGACTCTTCCAGTGGTGATGAAGGGTTGATCGCAGCGACCACTGAACTGCCCCCATCCAGCACAGAAGGCGGCGCCATCGGCGAATTTAACGCTACCGCTACTCGAGATGTATACGCCTGTGAAGCCCCCTACTATCTGGGGGTTCGAGGCCACTACTTGGGTACGATCGGTTATACAGCGCCCGGTGACTCGACCGAGACCTGTACTTGGGATGCCACCCTTCGAGTACGCGGCAGCTATGCTTCCGAGGACGACACCAGCAGTTGCCTGATCGACGCAACCTACACCTATACGCTGATCAGTGGCACAAGCCCGTGCGCAGACGGCGCGGTCGACGGTTCATTAAAAGACCCTCTGGCTGCTAGCTCAAATCGACTCGAATGGGCTGACCCGCAGTGGCCAATCGAACTGACGTTGAACGCATCGGTCGAGCTGTCGGAAGATGACACGATTTTTCCGGTTAGCGGCCAGTCGTCAAACAGCCTCGACGTTCAGTGGCGTTTTGACGGATTAGGTGAAGCCATTCTCATTGATGACGACACTACCAACGGCAGCTTAGCAGGCATCTTGGTCGAGCTCTAGGCGGCCGTACCCGCAGCTTTCGACGAACGCTTCAAATGAATCGCGAGCAATGACAAGGCCGCCGGTGTGATGCCAGAGATGCGCCCAGCCTGTCCGAGCGTTTCAGGCTTATGTTCGATGAGTTTCTGCTTGATTTCATTCGATAAACCCGACACGGAATCAAAATCAAACGTAGCGGGTAAGCGCACACTCTGCTGGTCACGCGTGCGCTGGACATCGGCTTGTTGCCGATCAAGATAACCTGAGTACTTGGCCTGAATCTCCACCTGTTCAATCACCGCAGGATCGTGACCGGCCAGTTCGGGTGCCACAATGGGCAATAATTCGCTCAGACGAACTTCGGGCATCTTCAATAGATCAGTGGCGTGGCGTTCACGATTAAACGTCAGACCACTCAAGTGCTCGACCGCTTTAAATGTCTCTTGACCTGGGTGGACCATCACGGACTTCAACGCTTTGCCCAAATCCGTCACGGATTCGCGCTTGGTGGTAAACGCACGCCAACGCACATCATCCACCAAGCCCATTTCCCTGCCGATGGCTGTAAGGCGCATATCGGCGTTATCTTCACGCAGCATCAAGCGATATTCAGCACGGCTGGTGAACATCCGATACGGCTCGCGTGTACCCCGAGTAATCAGGTCATCGATTAACACGCCGATGTAGGCTTCATCACGACGCGGTGTCCAGGCAGATTCACCACGTCCGTAACGCGCTGCGTTTAGTCCCGCTACCAACCCTTGCGCTGCCGCTTCCTCATAACCGGTGGTACCGTTTATCTGGCCGGCAAAATACAAACCGCTCAGTTGCTTGGTTTCCAGTGAAGCTTTGAGCCCACGTGGATCAAAGAAGTCGTATTCAATGGCGTAGCCGGGGCGCGTAATGTGCGCGCTTTCAAATCCCTTTATCGATTGCACGTAACTTAATTGCACGTCAAAGGGCAAACTGGTGGAGATACCGTTCGGGTAGATCTCGTGTGTAGTTAAACCTTCAGGCTCGATGAAAATCTGGTGAGACGTTTTGTCGGCAAAGCGCACCACCTTATCTTCGATGGATGGGCAATAGCGCGGGCCCACACCTTCAATGTCACCGGAAAATAACGGTGAACGGTGCAGCGCACCACGAATGATGTCGTGGGTACGCTCAGAAGTGTGGGTGATGTGGCAGTGAACCTGTTGCGGATGATCGTCCAACGAACCGAGGTAGGAGAACACCGGGCGCGGATCATCACCGGGCTGCGCTTGCAAATCGGTGTAGTCGATGGTGCGCGAATCGATTCGCGGTGGCGTACCGGTTTTTAACCGACCGACCTCAAACGGTAAATCACGCATGCGCGAGGCCAACGTAGCTGCCGGCGGATCGCCTGCACGTCCTGCGGCTGAGTTAGCGTCCCCCACATGAATTTTGCCCGCCAGAAACGTGCCCACCGTTAGAACCACCGTAGTGGAACGAAAGCGAACACCCAGTTGGGTTACCACGCCCTTCACCTCATCGCCTTCCACGATAAGATCGTCCACGGCTTGCTGAAACAACATCAGATTGGATTGGTTTTCCAGAATCTGGTGAATGGCAGAACGATACAAACTGCGATCGGCCTGCGCGCGCGTGGCTCTAACCGCAGGACCTTTGCGCGAATTCAGGGTACGAAAGTGTATCCCCGCCACATCGGCAGCTTTGGCCATAGCCCCGCCCAGGGCATCGATTTCCTTAACCAGATGACCCTTGCCGATCCCACCGATCGCCGGGTTGCAACTCATCTGCCCCAGCGTCTCCAGATTGTGCGTGAGTAAAAGCGTTGACGCACCCGTGCGCGCTGAGGCAAGAGCGGCTTCAGTGCCAGCGTGGCCGCCGCCTACGACGATCACATCAAAATGAGTTGGGTAATCCATCTGCACATTATATACGCCTGCGGTGGACAATTTTTGTGCGGCTTCAAAAAGCCGACCGTCGACGCTGTTGATCGCGTGTAACAAAACAGCGGATCAGCGACATGGCGGCCATGCGCCCGAGAGGCACGACACCAAGCTCTGCCTTATTTGCCTATACAAAACTGCCCAAACACCTTGCCAAGTAAGTCCTCGGTATCAAAGCGCCCGGTTACCTCATCCAGCGCCTGTCGCGCTCGTTTTAGCTCTTCGGCTGCCAATTCAGGCATGTGCGCAGAGCGTAATCTTGCCAATGCCGCATCGGTTGCGTCCCGCGAACGGCTCAAGGCATCCAGATGCCGGCGACGAGCACTAAACACACCTTCAATGGCCTGATCCCGCCCAGCAACAGCAACCAGGTGGTGGCGTAGCTCGGCCATTCCATCGCCGTATTTCACCGACACGCCCAGCACTGTGACGGCGCTGGTAGCCGCCTGCAGGGCAGCGATGTTGTTGGTTTCCGCATCACCGTCCACACCGATCAGACGATCGGTTTTATTGCGCACCACGGTCGTGGGTACCGAATGATCTTGCAACGCAGACAAGTCCGGTAGCACCGGGTGGGTTGCATCAACCAACACCAACACATGATCGGCACTGGACACAGCTTGCTGTGCACGTTGAATGCCGTGTTGTTCAACCAAATCGTCAGTCAGGCGAATCCCTGCGGTATCGATCAAGTGCAATGGAATACCGTCGAGTACGATGTGTTCGTGCAGAATATCGCGCGTGGTGCCGGCGATGTCGGTCACGATTGCCCGTTCGGCCCCGGCTAATGCATTGAGCAGACTGGATTTGCCAACGTTGGCAACCCCGGCAATGACGACGGTTAGCCCTTCGGTTAAACGACTGCCTTGAGTGGCACGGGCAAACATCTCATCAAAGTTTGCCAGCAATGTTTCCATGCGCGACTGCAAAGCCGGATCCGATAAAAAGTCGATTTCCTCTTCACTAAAATCCAGTGCCGCTTCCAACCAAGCGCGAAGGTTCATCAATTCATCACTGATGGTGTTCACAGCGATGGAGAATTCGCCATCCAGGGATCGAATAGCGGCCTTGGCCGCCGCCTGACTGGAGGCATCGATAAGATCTGCCACACTTTCTGCTTGGGCCAGATCCATCTTGTCGTTGAGAAACGCACGTTCGGTGAATTCACCGGGGCGAGCCACCCGTGCGCCGCACTCCAGCACCCGGGTTAACACCATGTCGAGTACGATAGGGCCACCGTGACCTTGCAATTCCAGGACATCTTCACCGGTGTAGGAATTCGGAGCTTCAAAGCGAATCGCCAGGCCTTCATCAATAGACTGGCCGTTGGCGTCGACAAACGCTGTGTATTGAGCTTCGCGAGGCGTTAATTGTTTACCCGTCAGCTGCTCGGCGATGGTGTTAACGTCCGCGCCACTGACTCGTACAATACCAACACCGGCGCGTCCTGCACCGGTGGCAATGGCCGCAATGGTGTCGTTACTTATCGCCAATGACGATGCGGGTTATGTACCACTGCTGTGCAATCGACAGCGTGTTATTTACCACCCAGTACAACACAAGACCGGCTGGGAACAAGGCGAAGAACACACCAAAGATGATCGGCAAAAACTGCATAACCTTGGCCTGGATTGGGTCCACCGGTGCCGGATTCAACTTTTGCTGAATAAACATGGAAACCGCCATCAACAACGGCAAAATAAATAACGGATCGCGAATGGACAAATCCTGAATCCAGAAAATAAACGGCGCCTGACGCAGCTCAACGCTTTCCAGCAGCGCCCAATAGAGCGCGATAAAAATCGGCATCTGTACCAGCATGGGTAGACACCCACCCAGCGGGTTCACCTTTTCCTTTTTATACAGCTCCATCGTGGCCTGTCCCATGGCCGTCCTGTCATCGCCGTGTCGCTCTTTAAGCTGCGCCATCTTTGGCTGCAACTTCTTCATTCGAGCCATGGATTTGTAAGCCGCTTCAGAAAGCTTGTACAACAACGCCTTGATAACGACCACAGTCAATACGATGGCCCAACCCCAGTTACCCACAAACCCGTGAATGGATTTCAGTAGCCAGAACAACGGTTGCGCGATGATGGTCAGAAAACCAAAGTCAACGGTTAATTCTAGGTTCGGCGCAACCTCAGCCAAGTTCTCTTGAATTTTCGGACCCGCATAGCCTTTGGTGTGAAAGGTACCCTGCGCACCGGGAGCAATGGTCTGCGTTGACGATTGCATACCAATGACGTAGTGATTGTAGTCAGCAGGATTGCTCGTTTGAATGTACAGACTGTAAGCGGTATTGCGCTCGCCCGGGTCTGGCACCCAGGCTGCAGCGAAGTAATGTTCAATCATCGCGACCCAACCATCGGTGACGTCTTCGCGCAGATTTGCGTCTTCGATATCTCCGAAGTCGTACTTTTGATAGTTATCTTCTTGGGTGCTGATGACAGCCCCAATATAGGTGTTTACGAACTGCTGTTTCTCGTCCTTGGTGCCAGGCTTGCGCTTTAGTTGACGGTACTGATTGACGAGGTAGGGTTCACTGGACTGATTATCGATGGTGTAATCGATGTTGAATTCGTAGCTGCCCGAACGAAAGGTATAAGTTTTGGTAACCACCACTCCATCATCAGAGGTCCAGGTGAATGGAACCTTTACCTCACCCGCGGTATCAAGCCCGTAACTGGTCTGCTCAACTGCCATCAGATCTTTGTGTGTGGGGGCCTGAACACCGTTACGCGACTGCAGGCCCGATTCGGCTACCAGCAGCTGCAACGGATCCGAACTCATTAGTTCAAAGGGTACATCCGGCTGATCCACCGACACCGGATATTCCAGTAATTGCAACTTGGTCAACGTGCCGCCAATGGTACTGAGCTGCATGTCCAAAACATCGGTCTTGATACTGACTAACTGCTCTTCTCTGGCAACCTCAGACGTAACCGATTCAGTGGTAGCCGAGGTGCCTGCTGCGATTGGCAGATCGCCAATGTCTTCATCGGCTAAGCCATCAGGACCAGTCACGGCATTTGGAACAGGCTCACCCGTTGTCCCAACCACAGCAGGTGGTATTGGCGGATGGTATGTCTGCATCCAGGTGAGGTAGATCAGAAACGTAATCAAACCCAGAGCGGTGTATAAAAACAACCGTTGGTTATCCAACATACTTAAGACTCTTTATCGTCGGCATCCGGAACGGGATCGAACCCGCCCGGGTGCCAAGGGTGACAACGACAGACCCGCCTGAGCGCCAAAGCGCAGCCACGACAGGCGCCATGAAGCTGGATCGCTTGTACTGCATACTCCGAACACGTCGGATAGTAACGACAATGTGGAGGTAAAAACGGACTGATATACCGTTGATAAAGTGTTATCACAACCGTCAGCGGATTCAATTGCGCCGAGCCTTAAGACTGGGCTGATGTTTTGACGGGCAATGGATCCAACGCTTGCGTTGAAAGCTGGGCTGACCGAGACAGCTTCACCCACAACTCGTCGAGTGAGCTGCGCAATTCCTGCCTACTGGCTGACGCTGCAGCATCTCGGTTCATGACTACGACATCGATTCCGGACAGGGTTTCACCACTCAGCCGAAAGGATTCTCGGCACACGCGCTTGATTCGGTTTCGGGTAACTGCGTGCTTGGCTCGTTTTTTTGCGATGGCCATACCCAAGCGCGCGTCTCCTTCGTTGTGCACGCGCCCGAGGACGGTCCAATAACGGTTTGCGACACGCGTGTTGCGTTTGAATACCGAATCATAGTCACGCGCTGTTAACAAGCGACGCGACCTCGAGAACGACAAAGGTCATTAAGCGCTAAGGCGTGCACGACCCTTACGGCGACGGGCACGCAATACGGCACGGCCACCGCGAGTGGCGTTGCGAGCACGGAAACCGTGAGTTCGTGCACGCTTGATGCGGCTGGGTTGAAATGTTCTTTTCATCGTGATCGAGCTCTGATTGTCACAAGGCCGCAAGGCGCAGCAGCGAACCGCCGATAGTAATACGAAATAGGAAAAACTTCAATATTGATCAATTATTGACACGGGCACAAACGCCGTGCCGGTTGGGGTATTAATCCCCCGCTGCCCGAACCAAAGCACGGTGCGCCCGTGCACCCATTTCCCGCAATGCCGCCGCACCAAAATGAATGCAGGAGCCCTCGCCACAGGGGTAGCCGTTAGCGGGGATCAAATCGTCTGTCAGCACCACCTCACTGAACGGCACGGTGTTGGCAACGTTTCTCAGAACGCTATCCACGAGTGACTTGGCTTCATCGAAACCAGAAAAATCACCCCGGTCATCGCGGCCCCGGGAGAGGGTTCCCACGACAAATGGTATGTTGGCAACCGGTCCACGGGCATCACTGCCGCGGGCATCCTCAATAATCGTGCTTCGCAGCGCTTCTACCATCGATTTGAGATTCGCCGGGTAAAGCGATGCGCAACGAGGCCTGGAATCCTCTTCACCCTGGTGCCAGATAATGCCTCGAAGAATGCCACCAGTTTCTAACAAAGTCTGATTGACTCGAGCCAGAGCCCGGTCGAGCAGCAAGGTATCGCCCAGTATAGGGTCATCAGACGGAGTAAATGCTGTCATGTCTGAGTTCCAATGCGCAGGTTTGCCCGAGGCATCACAGAACCCAGTGCCCGGCCACGCCGCTGGAACCAACACAATGTTTCGTGAAGTATGCGGCAATGCGGTTTTGGCGAAACTAAGCCCCAGACCGATCTGTGTGCCCTCTTTCGATAAGGTGTCAGGATCCACCGGTTGGTGTAATGGGTCCTCGGCTGTGACGATCATCGGAGTTAAGAAATTCACAGCGATATCAGAATAGGCTGCCGCTGAAGAGAACAACGCCTCGTCGTTCGCAGCCACATTCGCCTGTCGTATTCTCAAGTTCGGTTCATCCGGTTGCCCGGGACCGGCCTGCTTGGCACCGTCTTCGCTGAAACCCGCCATATTGCTCTGACCCATCAGCAAATACACATCGTCCCGCGCAACGGGGGTTACGGCCACAGTGACACTCGCTATCTGTGTCTCGTTGCCATCACTGGCGGTGACCGTAAAACTGCGCTGCTGGGCCAAAATCGGTAACACACCCACGTCAAGGCTCAGGTTCAGTTCGGTTTGCGTTTGACCAAAAGGCAGCACATCTTGCGAAAACGACGCGTGGATACCGATCGCATCGATCGCGTTCGTTGCCTCCACAGTAAGGCTGATGGGGGCTGAAGAGGCAGTGGTCCGGTCAACGGCAATTGGAATAGTCAGGCGGTCTGGGCTGCCTTCGACAAGGCTATAAGCCGCTTGAGCAATCGCAATCGAGAAGCTCGACTCGGCAGGCGGCTCGCTGTTTCCCACATTCAATGTGATTGATTCGCTGGTGCGCAGAGCACTGTCTGCCAGATCGAATGCAACGATTACAATCGTGTAGACACCCACATCCCCACTCTCTGGCGTCCAGGTCAAGGTGCGGCTACCGTCCAAATTGTCTATCAGCTCAGCACCAACGGGTAAGTTCTCCACCAGAATTCCAGCGGATCCTCCGTCCGGATCCACCGGACGCAGCAACAGGTCCCAGCGTTGACCCAGCTGAAGATTCTGATCGGTCAAACCGCTGAAAAAAGGTGGTTGGTTAGCGCCTCCCAGCAAACTCAGGGGGGCTGAACGAGAAGAGAAATTACCAAAATCATCAAATGCCGCCACAGAATAGGCAACGGCAGCTCCCGCAGTAACAGTGTCCGAAAATTGAGTCTGAAAAACCGTTCTTAAGTAGTTGTTATTCCGATAGATGTTGTAGCCTGACACGCTCACTTCACTGGTGGACGGCTCCCAACTGAGCTCGACTTGCGTCTGACCGTTGGCGGTGGTGGTATTTCCGGCCAGCCCCGATGGCACCGAGGGCGGTATGCCAGGATCGACTTGCGCTGTGCCCAACGGCAGGGTCAAGCTTTCGGAGCTCGTCGAAAAATTGCCATCAAAATCGAACGCCACCAACTCGAATACATTGCTCGAGCCCGCATCCACATTAGCTTCAAAACTGGTCGCAATTCGAGTAGCCACGTATTGCCGATTCTGATAAATGTTATAGCCCGCTACCGCTTGATCGTCAGTGGCGGCCTGCCAAGTCAGATGCACCGTATCGAATGCACTGCCCGGCTCTACAAACCCAACCAGTGCCGTGGGCACTGATGGGGGTAGCGTTGTATCAACCGGTCCCGGGTCGGGCAGCACAATGCGCTCAGAGCGAGCTGAGAAGTTAGTGCGAATGTCAAAGGCGACAACGTACCAGGAGTGAGCGACATCCCTGTTGTCCACATCCGTGAAGTTCGGTTCACTTACGGTCGCAAAGTACTGGTTATCGCGGTAAACGTTATAGCCTTGAACCGCCTCATCATCGGTTGATGGCTGCCAGGTAAGTGACAGCGTGCCATCGGTAACGCTGCCGGTGAGGTTTCGCGGAACCGATGGCAAGTTAATGAAAGCCTTGAATCACTACAAATTGGTTAAGATAGTGGGCAGTGTTGGTCAAGTGCCAGAAAAGGCAAAGGCCATCGTTCTCAGCGCGCCCGTGAAGTCGTCAGTGAGCCGCATCTCGTATGCGATGCCAACTGGCTGGTTTATCTGACGCCCATCTGTTATTCCCTGATAAGATACGCCTTCCTACTCCTGTGCAACTCTTTCCAGTTGCCTATACCCAGGTAATCACCGATATCTACAGGCAATGGCTGGTCTTCCGAGGCAACAACACCACAACAACACGAAACACGATGAGAAAACAGCCTATCTTAAGCAAAGGAAGTACTCCCATCATCGTGTTGTCGACAGCCGACATGCAGTCGCACGGGTTTCCCAATTAGGCGGTGGTGCGCGATGGCAAAGCTGAC
>CALFBL010000184.1 GCA_937951695.1 uncultured Granulosicoccaceae bacterium
GGGGCGTGCCGGGTTGATTAACTCGGGCGGTGGCTCGGGCGATAACGATATGGCGCAGGCGGTACGCACGGCGGTGATCAACAAACGTGCCGGTGGCATGGGGCTGATCTCAGGCCGAAAAGCATTTCAAAAGCCGATGAAAGAAGGGGTTGAGCTGCTGAACGCGATTCAGGACGTATACCTGGATGAGCGAATTACGATCGCTTAAATGCGGGCAGTGTCTGTACCCTGAGGGCTGTCGAACCGACAGGAACCGAGGCTGTTGCGTTGATCGCGCAACGGCCTTTTTTATGGGGGGTTACTTCGTTGTCAGTCGATCGAGCGCTTCCTGATAGCGAGATAAGGTACCGGCAATAACCGTATCGGGAAGGGTGGGGCCAGGCGCTTCTTTGTTCCAGTCGAGGGTCTCGAGCCAATCGCGTACGTATTGTTTGTCGTAACTGGCCGGCGATGCACCCGGTGCCCAGCTTTTCGCGTCCCAAAACCGCGACGAGTCGGGCGTCAGAATCTCATCCATCAGCGTCACAGTGCCCGACTCATCAAGGCCAAACTCAAACTTCGTGTCAGCGATGATGATGCCGCGTTCGCCGGCGTAATGGGCAGCGTTTTTGTACAACTCGAGGCTGAGCTCGCGAACCTGCATTGCCATGGGCTCACCGATCATGTCCACCATCTGTTCGAAGCCGATGTTCTCATCGTGATCGCCAACGGCGGCTTTGGTGGCGGGCGTGAATAGCACATCGGGTAGTTGATCAGCCTGCTGCAGCCCGTCTGGTAAGTCGATGCCGCAGATAGCACCCGTGGCCTGATAGTCCTTCCACCCGGATCCGATCAGATAGCCTCGCACAACCGCTTCGATCGGCAGGGGCCGTAAGCGTTTGGCGATCATGCACCGACCTTCAGCCTGAGCTCTTTCGGCCGTGTCCGGCAGAATCTCTTCCAGCGACAAGGCCGCCAGATGATTCGGTACCGCAGATTGCGTGCGCGCAAACCAGTACAGGGCAAGCTCTGTGAGCAATTTACCCTTGCCAGGGATGGTGTTTGGCAATATGACGTCAAACGCTGAGACACGATCAGTGGCGATAATCAACCAATGGTCTTCATCGATGGTGTAGATATCGCGGACTTTGCCGCGATAGGCCAACGGCAAGGAAGTTAACGAGGTGGTGTGCAGGCCGGCGTCAGTCATATTGAAGCAAGGGCAAAATAAGTAGGTGAAGTATACTCGGTGCCATGATGAGGAACCGGGTGATAGACCTATGAGTGCTGTGCTGGTGGGTGTGTTGATGGGCAGTGAAAGCGACTGGCCTACCATGAGCTGCGCGGCTCAAATATTGGATGAGATGAATGTGGCTTATGAGGCGAAAGTGGTGTCGGCACACCGTACCCCAGACGCCATGTTTGCGTACGCCGCGTCGGCGAAATCGCGCGGGCTTCGCTGCTTGATCGCAGGCGCTGGCGGAGCGGCTCATCTGCCTGGCATGCTGGCGGCCAAAACACCGCTACCCGTGCTGGGAGTGCCGGTGGCGTCAAAGCACTTATCGGGCATGGATTCTTTGCACTCCATTGTGCAGATGCCCAAGGGTGTGCCGGTCGGTACACTCGCTATTGGTGAGGCGGGGGCGGCTAACGCTGCCCTGTTGGCCATTGCCATGCTAGCTACCACCGATGATGCTCTCGCGGCTCGTTTGGATGACTATCGAGCGGCAATGAGTGCAAATGCGGCTGCGATGGTCGCGCCTCCAGTCGCCTCGGTATGAGCGTTTCTACAACCGCGGCGCCGTTGCTACCCGGTGCCACATTGGGCGTGATTGGTGGCGGTCAATTGGGTCGTTATTTTGTTATCGCAGCCCGCCGAATGGGTTACGAGGTTGCCGTGCTTGATCCCTCACGAGATGCGCCGGCGATGCAGCTGGCTACGCATAAACTGGTCAGTGCCTACGATGATCGCGACGGCCTGAAGCAACTGGCAGCTCTGAGCGATGCGGTCACCATTGAATTTGAAAATGTACCGTACGAGGCGCTGGCCTGGCTGGCGGGCGAAGTCCCGGTGTTGCCCTCGCCGAACTGTGCACGCGTCGCCCAGGATAGAGGCCGGGAGAAACAGGTGGCTGCGGAATTTGGCTTAACGCCTGCGCCAAACGCGGTGATTGAAACCGAGGCTGATATCGCAGAAGCCGCAAAAATCACAGGTTTTCCAGCCATTTTAAAAACCGCCACCCTTGGGTACGACGGTAAAGGGCAGGCGGTTTGTCACTCGGAAGAGGAGGTGCGCACAGCGTTCACCGCGTTGCAGGCGGTGGTCTGCGTATTAGAGCAGCGGATCGATCTTGAGCGGGAAGTTTCGGTGGTGCTCGCGCGCGGTCGTGATGGCGTGAGTTGCTGTTTTCCGATCGCCGAGAACCTTCACGTCAACGGCATTCTCGATACCAGCACAGCACCGGCTTCGATTAGTGACAAGGCCGCCGATGAGATCCGTTCGCAAGCGGTTAAGTTGGCCGATGGCATCGATTACGTGGGTGTGTTGGGCGTTGAATTCTTCATCGCCAAAGACGAGCAGGTGTACTTTAACGAGATGGCCCCGCGTCCGCATAACAGTGGCCATTACACGTTGGATGCCTGCGTCACTTGCCAGTTCGAGCAGCAGGTACGCATGCTGTGTGGTTTGCCGGCGGGGGCTACTGAGCTGTT
>CALFBL010000185.1 GCA_937951695.1 uncultured Granulosicoccaceae bacterium
ACATGAATATGCTGAGTCGTTGCAGAAAGAGGTTATTTTCTTATCTTTTTATGAGGAGCAAGCAAGGCTTTTGCGTCACCTGCGGCAACCATCAAACGTGCGATCTCATCATCGAACGCAGACAATTCACCGGCTGGCACCTGAGCCCTGCCGATATCCAGGTAGGCTGCGGCTTGCGCAGGGTTACCACTGGCTTCCGCCCAACGTGCAGCTTTTCTTGCCCAGGTCACTGCATTGTCTGGATCACTTTGTGACAGTTTTACGTAGATACTGGCAGCGTCGCTGGGTCTTTGTTCAGCCAGAAACTGATCCGCAAGCGCTTCCATACTATCGACGCTAGCACCGTTCGAACCCAGCAATTGCTTGACTAACGAATTCACGCGTGGCATGTCTCCAACCGCGGACGCTAGCCTAACTTCAAACATCTGTGCTTCGAAGCGTTCCTCTCCTAACGCTGCGGCGCCTACACTGGCGTTTGCACACCCCAGCGCTTGAGTAAATTCACCGATATACTCGAATATCTCTGCGCAGTCTCGGTACCAATAACTGGCGTTGTCGCTGTCGGCAAGTGCCAGCCGCTTCGACAACGCTGCTGCCAAAGACTGTTCGGATCGGGCAATCGCAATATTGCGAGCACGCTCCAAGAACTCGTGGCTCGTAATGTCAGGATTTTTCGCAATCTCGTTCAACGCAAGTACGATGGCGTTACTGTGTTGATTGACTAGAGCACTAACCGGTGTCTCCGATTCTGTCTCTGCGTTTAACGCCAGATACGCGAGCTCCAGTTCGAGCGAGAGTTCATCGATCGCGGATAACTGCACATTCGGTCGATCCATCAAGAGTTCTTTCGCCTCTTCCACACGCTGCGCACGAATCAAAGCGGATACCGCCTTGATCAACTCGTCGGAGGATTGAGGATTGGAGGCACGCTGAGCTTTTACATACGCAACATCTAGCTCCGAAATCCGAACCTCTGGCGATGCACTTTCAATGGAGAAATTCTGCCGAGCTGGAGCGATCCACACAAACGCTGCGATGAACCCAATAACAGCCAGAACCAAATGCCACGGCTTCAGGAGTTGTTCACGTGGGGCATCTGAGCGAGACATTTCCGGTATCCTTTTGCGTGAATGAAAATGCCAACCCGGATTGGGTGGGCTTACCGGCGAGCGAGCCGCTTGGGCCGCTTAATGTGCAACCACCGACGTTTTTCATAACCAATTGAACGGGTACGCCGGCTACGATTTGAAACGAGACTGAGGTTCCTTTGCGCACCCAGGACTTAATTTGGCCATTGGAAGACACCAGTTCCGGCACCCGTTGACCACTCTCACTCAACCGAAATTTGGCAGCCCCTTGTGATGTGGGATGAATATATAACCCATCGTGCAAACGACGTTGCCCTGCTACACCAGTACTACTGGCAATATCAACCACACCAGCGGTGTTCAACCATCGAATGGATTGGGCTTCTTTCATTCCCGATACTTTCCACCAACCGTTGATCGAACGTGATACCTGTGCTTCACGAAACTCAGCCACACGCTTGGTGTAACCGGTCACGAACATAGGGGCAATGTCCTGGCTAACCGTCCAATCGTAGATTTCATGCATTGACCGTAGCGCTGCGATTTTTGTACCTGCGTAAAAGTGGTAATAAATACCGATCGGCTTTAATCGCCTCGGGGAATCGGTCAATTGAAAACTTTCAATCACATGTCGAAACCCGTCAAAGGGTCCGGTCCAGTCGTTTGTATATACATTTTCATTCATGATCGGCGCATAGACTTGCACGTAGTCGCCCACCGTTCGAACCATGGGTGATACCAAATCCAACCACGGCCTGGCTTTGGTGATGGTGGTTAAACCGCCATTAATATTTTGCAAACCCAGAGATTCAACGTGAGCTAGCACCGCCTCTCCCGGTACGGCATTACCAGACCAAAATACGACCTCAACACGCTTACCTGGTGGGGCCAACGTGGATTCGATAAAATCAATGGAGCCATCAACTTCCCGTTCAATCGAATACTGGTACCCAGGTATAGACAAGTTGTAAGTTCCAGACTCCATACCCGGTTCCATTAGGTCCCATCTTAAGGGATGACTGTAGGTATGGGTGGCAAGCTGAACGTGATCTTCGCGAAACATTTTACGCATCGTTCCGGTCATACGGATGCGACGGTCGGCAACTTGGTCCATCGCGTTCATTTCCGCTTCAACGATGGAGATAGAATGCGGGATTTCGTACGGCTTGATAATTTCGTCGTACAACACCTGCGCGCCCAGTCTTCGTCCGGGAATCTCAGCCCAGGACGGCAACGCATCGCCGTCAATATGCGCGGTGACGATTCGACGCCCGGTTTGTGTTGTGACATCCGGTTGCGGTAGATCTGCAAGACGCAACGCTTTCTTCAAAAACTTGAAGGGATTAACGATCCAGTTCAGATACTCATCAATAGCTACGTCCAATAGCCCGTGTTGAACACCAAATCCACCCCAAGGGGTGATGCCAACCGCGTCGATTCTGACGCCTTCGACATCGGTGTATGACAAAATCTGCTCATGATCTTTAGAGGTACTGCGAAAAGCACTGGGAAGGTAATCCAATCTCGGATTGGGTTGACGTTCGTACCCGACTATATCGGTATCAGCAGAAATGTCCATCCGACCCGAGGTGAAAGTGGTTCTTTCTAGCCCCATCGCATCAAGCCGCTCCGTGGAGGTGCCACTGCCAAAATTACCTAATAAGACAACGGGAACACCGTTATCGGCTTGAGTGCCAAGCCAGTCAGACCAGTTTGCAGGGCTGATAGGGGCTTCGGTCCAACTGACCACACCCGCGTAACGACCCGACAGGTTCCCAGCCGGCAGAGACTCTGTTGCCATATCGAGATAACGGGGAACATAACCTTCATATTCCAACGGTGTTGCGATCAAGCGATGCACCAGAGCATTTTCAATGGCGCGATCGAAGCTACTATCAAATAACAGTAAGACCTCGCGAGGAAACACTTCCTCCAGGCCAATACCAATCTGATCGAGCTGCGGCGTGCTGATCCAAGGAATAATGCCGTGCGCCGCAATCGCTGCAGCCACTTGTCGGGCTTCATCACGCTTGGCAGGCTCAACATAATCAATCGACAAAGCTTCCAATCCATATTGGGATTGAGCGCTGGTTAATTGCCCGAGCAACCACTCACGATCGTTTGCCGGCACGGCCTGATAGCCGCCACTGCCACCATGCCAGCGTGCGTATAGGGATTCGGCAGCAATGACGTCCAGATGTCGAGCGATGCTTGGCAACAACTCAAAACCACGGTTTGCGATCAGTTGAATACCCGGGTGCTTTGCCTTAAGCGAGGCGATAAAGGTTACCAAGCCCTGCTGTTGCCGTTGACGAGCGACGTCGGTTGTGGCAAACAATTGATAGCTGTCCATCGTATCGAGAAAAAAGCCCTGAAACCCACGCGCCAGCAATTGCTCGGCACGACGCATCAGAAACGCTTGCCAACCCGGATTCGCCAGATCCATTACGCGGCTGTTCCAAGCCTCATTAACACCCAGATCCCAAGCGTCATCGATAGCACCCCATCTCCGCGTTGGCCCGACTTCACCAACACTTAAGTACGCAAACAGGGTCGATATCGAATCGGGGGATTGATTAAATTCAGAGAGCTCAGCATCGGTGATTGCATCGGGCTCGAGTACCACACGATCGAATTCGTTT
>CALFBL010000186.1 GCA_937951695.1 uncultured Granulosicoccaceae bacterium
GTCGAGGGTCAGCAATATGATCTGGTGGATGGCAAAGCGATATTCAAGAAAGAAGTTCTGGAAAGTGATCGTCCGATAAATTCCCAGTTACAGGATGTGGGCGCGCAGATTCGTCGTGGGTTCTACCAAGACTATGACTACGAGATCCAGTGGACAAACGAATACGCACTGGCCGGTATCGATCTGTACGAACAGGGAGATTATTTGATCGATCAGTTCCTTGGTGTGTCTTTCAACGAAGAAGAACAGGCGGTGTACGACAAGCACTGGAATAATATTAAAACCTATATGCTGGAAAAGCAGCAAATCTGGATATTGGGCAGTTCCGATGTTGAAGAAGACTGGGACAACTACCAACAAGAACTGGATAAGTTGGGTTTAAAGAAAGTGATTGAGGCCATGCAGTCAGCCTACGATCGTCAATATTCATCGTAGTTTTTCTTGCCTTATAAAACGCCTGGCCGAATTCGGTCAGGCTTTTTTTTAACCGAACCGTTAGAACTTTATGAGTAATCTGGACACGAGGGAAAGGGCGTACCTGGATGAGCCAATGCCTGGGCATCTGAACATCGACTATGCGCCGGACGAAGCCTCTGAGATTGTTGAGAATCCCCCGCGTTTTACCTGGTTGCCGGTTGTTGAAGACGAGGCGCACTACTGTGTTCGAATCTCTACCAGTGAGCGTTTTACTGAGTCTCAAACAATGTGGTACCAAAATCTGGATCTTAATTTCCTGACACCCGATAAGCCGTTGGCACCCGGGCTCTACTACTGGTCATACGCCGTCTGGTCAGAAGCTGACGGCTCTGCGATCACGCAGTGGAGTAAAACACGACGCTTCACCGTCCCTGAAGGTTTGCCGGAAGTGGCGTTAGTGGCGCGAACAGCGCGCTACGAAAACATCAGTACCGATCGGCCCAGGTTATGGTTGAATGTCGAGAAAATTACAGCCCTACAGAAGCGCGTCTCTGAGGACGAATCGTGTTTTGGCTGGTCCAAGTTCTTGCAGAATTCCGCCTTACCATGGATGGATCGGGCGATCATGTCCGAACCCAAACCTTACCCCAACAACGTTCGAACCGCTCCGGTCTGGCGACAAACTTACATCGATTGCCAGGAGCTTATCTACGCCATTCGTCATCTGGCAATCTCGGGACATGTGTTGAATAATGACGAGCACCTGGAACGCGCTAAGCAATGGCTGATGGAAGCTGCGAGTTGGGATCCGCAAGGGCCGACCTCCCGTGCGTACACCGATGAGTGGGCGTTTAGAGTGGCGGTAGCTTTAGCGTGGGGTTACGACTGGCTACACGATCGCTTGACTGAAGAGGAAGAGATGTTGGTGCGGCAAGCGCTGATGGCTCGCACTCGTCAGGTCGCTGATCATGTCGTGGTAAACGCCAAGATCCACTTGTTCCCCTACGACAGTCACGCGGTGCGTTCGGTGTCGGCGGTGTTGGTGCCAGCCTGCATAGCCCTGTGGGATAAAGAAAGTGAAGCCAAACAGTGGCTGGATTATTCGATAGAGTTTCTATCCACGGTCTACTCCCCATGGGCGGACAACGACGGCGGTTGGGCTGAAGGTCCGCACTATTGGATGACGGGTATAGCGTATTTTATCGAAGCCGCCAATCTGTTAAAAGGTCACATGGGTATTGATCTCTATCAACGTCCGTTCCTGAAGAAGACCGCAAATTTTCCCTTGTATACCAAACCACCGAGTACTCGGCGCGCAACCTTTGGTGACGATTCCACTATGGGGGATCTGGTGTGTTTGAAAGTGGGTTATAACGTTCGGCAATTTGCTGGGGTAACTGGCAACGGTGCGTACCAATGGTACTTTGATGAGGTCAATCGGAACGACCCTGGCACTGAGATGGCGTTCTATAACTATGGTTGGTGGGACTTAAATTTCGATGACCTGATGTTCCGTCATGATTTCCCGGAGACCCCGTCGGTTGTCCCCACCGATCTACCCAAATTATGTTGGTTCAAAGGCATTGGCTGGGTTGGGATCCAGCATGCACTTAGTGACCCGGACGAACACATTCATTTTGTGATGAAGTCCAGCCGGTTTGGATCAATCAGTCACAGTCATGGCGATCAGAATGCGTTTTGCCTATCGGCTTATGGTGAAGATCTTGCCATCCAGTCTGGTCACTACGTTGCTTTTAACAGTTCGATGCACAAGCAATGGCGTAGTCAGACGCGTTCAAAAAACGCTTTGCTAATAAATGGTGTTGGTCAATATGCAGGCAATGATAAATCCAAAGCCATCCGTTCCTGTGGATCGATCGTGAATGCTGAAGAGCATTCGGACCACATCTATATCAAGGCCGATGCAACGCCTGCTTACCAGTTGATGACGCCTTCGGTGACCCTGGTTACGCGTGAAGTGTATTTTGTACAAAACAGCTATTTCGTGATTGTCGACTCGGTGGATGCGACAGAGCCAGTGCAGTTAAACTGGCTACTGCACGCCAATAACCCGTATAGTTTAGGCAATAATTCGTTTCGTAACACGGGAGAGAAAGCCGGGTTTTACGGACAATATGTTTGGTCTGAAGGCGGTAATCCTACGCTGTCACAGACAACCGGCTTTCCCGGGGTAGATGAGTCGGAAATCAAAGGGTTGGACATCAGTACCCATCTCGACGCGGCGTTCCCCAAAGCTAACAGACACCGTATAGCCACGTTATTGGTCCCGTACCGAACGTCTGAGCCGAAGAGAATATTTAATTTCTTGGACGATCAAGGCTACGATTGTGTGCTCTATTTCACCGATTCGGACGAAAATACATTTCGTCTTAGTATTCAAAAACTCGCTCAGGCCTAACCGGGCATGGACTTAAACAGGAATCGATATGTCACTAAAAAATAAAACTGCTATTGTAACCGGTGGAGGCCGGGATATCGGTAGAGCTTGCGTTATGGCTTTGGCCACGGAAGGGGCAAATGTCGTCATTAATTATCACTCCAGTGACGCCGGGGCCAAGAGCGCAGTTGAAGCAATTGAAGCCGGCGGTGGTAAGGCGATCTGCTTGCAAGGGGATGTCACCACACAGTCTGATGTTGATGCGTTGATCAAAGCCTCGCAAGATGCGTTTGGTAATGAGATCCACGTACTGATGCATGTAACCGGTGGTTTGGTTGCCCGAAAGACCATCAATGAGATGGATATCGATCACTGGAATACCGTGATGGAGCTGAACACCACGTCGTTGTTTCGAATGGTGAAAGCAGTTGAGCCACATATGCCCGATGGCAGTGCAATTGTTACGTTTGCCTCTCAAGCTGGCCGGGATGGTGGTGGGCCGGGTTCTTCGGTGTACGCAGCCTCCAAAGGTGCCGTGATGACGTTGACTCGTTCCTTGGCTAAAGAGTTTGGTCCTCGAATTCGGGTGAACTCTCTGTGCCCGGGAATGATCGATACCGATTTTCACAATACCTTCACAAAAGATGAGGTTAGAAAACACGTTGCAAACGTCAGTCCTGTAAAGCGTGAGGGCACCCCAGAGGATACGGCGAATTTAGCAGTGTTTCTGGCCTCGGATAAATCAGCGTTTATGACTGGTAGCAATGTGGATATCAACGGTGGAATGTTGTTTTCTTAAAGATGATCGATTACGTGTGACCTAACTAAACTAAACACTAGACGAAGCACAAAGCGACAACAAACAAGCTGGGTGAATATCGTTAGGGGTTCGCCTTTAGTTTTTTTGCTGCTTAGTATCAATCGATGATTGATGGTTAGACTCAATGTTGTACCTTATGAGACAACTTTACGATGAACAAAGAGACTGCAGTGAATAACGCCAGTTCTGGCCCGTATATACACAGTGATGAGCAAGTGTGGAAAGAGTTAGGTGGTGGTGTCAGGCGCGAATTGTTGATCTACTAAACAAGGTGATGATGGTAAAAATTGCCTTCGAAAAAGGCGCTGTGGGTGAACCCCATTCACATCCGCATATTCAATGCAGTTACGTAGAAAGTGGTGAGTTCGAATTAACCATAGCGAGTGAGGTCCGTACCCTTAACGCTGGTGACAGTGTTTTGGTCCCGACCAATGCCATGCACGGCGCACAGGCCTTGGCTGAGGGCGTTTTAATTGATGTGTTCACACCACTACGGGAAGATTTTCTGACCTCGTGACACAGCAGCGCCCAACCAATGGTGATGTCTATTCTTTGGCGTGGCCGATAGCCATGAACGCAGCCTTTCAGCAAGCTATCTTGGTTATCGACACCGTTTTAGTTGGAGGGCTAGGTGAAGACGCGCTGGCGGCCATGGGCATCGCCATCAGTATTGGTGGCGTTGTGTTGGGCATTGTATTTGCCCTAGCCAATGGCGCACAAATCATTATTGCCCAAGCGTTCGGTGCAGCCAGTGATTCAGCCATTAAGTCCGGGTTTTGGTCGGGAATTATCGTCGGTGTGTTTGCGGCGTTGGTGGGGGTTTTTGGCATTGTCTTGTTTCAAGCCCCGCTGGTGTCAGTGCTTGCCAGTACCTCTGTGATTTCTACCATGGCGAGCGATTATCTTCTGTTATTTACATTGATAATTGTCGGCGTTGCTTACAGCCAGAACATCAGCGTCTATTTTTACTCCACTGGACGGCCTCGCTACCCATTTTTCAGCAAACTTCTTGAGCTGCCGATCAATGGGTTGATCAGTTGGCTGTTGATTTACGGTATAGCCGGTTTCCCCGAGATGGGAATACAAGGTGCAGCCGTAGGCAGTGCAGTTGCCGTGCTGCTGCGCGGTGTCTTTTTAACGATGGTGATGATGCTGCATGCCAACCGGTTTTTATTAACAGCCGCGTGGAGTGGCGGCTCACCGTGGTCATCAGTCCAGCTGCACTTATCGAACGCACTACCCATTGCTGGAACGTTCATCAGTATGAATATGTCGTTCAGCGTTTGCCTGATGTTGTACTCGCAGTTATCGGTATCAGAGTTCGCAGCCGTGTCCATTGTGCTGGTGTGGATGCGCACAATTGGACAACTCTACAATGCTTGGGCCCAGGCTATTGGAATTCTTGTTGGGCAAATACTGGGTAAGGATCAACGCCAATGGCTCGACGATTTCGTTAAGCAAGCCTGGGGAGTCGCCCTATACATCGGATTGTTCATTAGCGTTATCAACGCCACTATGCCTTTATGGTTTGGAATTTTCTATCCTTCACTTCGAGCAGAGACAGTGAACGTTGTCTGGTCACTAGTGCCTGTACTGATACTGCTACCACTAGCGCGTACCTCCAATACCGTATGCGGAAACGTATTGCGCGCCGGCGGCCAAGCTGCCTATGCCTTCAAAGTACACGTCAGCGCCCAATGGCTATTCACAGTCCCTGCTACAGCCCTAATCGTATTAGTACTCGATTGGCCCGCCGCCTTCGTGCTAGCGGTCATCCTCATAGAAGAACTCCTAAAAGGTTACCCTTTCCACACTCGAATAAAAAGCGGCATCTGGAAAGCCAATCTAGTAATAACCTAATTTCGCCAACCGCTGGGAAGCCCCCATGGATGGGTTTATGGCGTGCACTGGCGTAAGGTGAGTTACGCTTGGAGCTCCGGCTCATAGGAAAATTAACTTACTCGTTTCACTCCACCTCCGAATCATCCTCATCAAACACGCCACGCTCATAAACCTCTTCAGCATTTTCCTCAGACTCCAGCTCCTCCTCTACCTGTTCAATCACCATGTCAGTTGCCACATCGGTCATAACCGCGGTGGAACGTATCGAGAGTGAGATCATCGGTGCTTGGTCTTCGAGTTCGACTGAGGCGCGTTGAGTCATTCGATAGACTCCATAAACACACACGGCAAGCATCAAGGTAGCAATGGTGATGAAGAACGATTCATTGCCGACGTTGGTCATCAGGTAACCTGCAATGATAGGTCCGCCCATTGCACCACTGCCGTTTAGAAACAGTAACCCACCTGAGGCCGAAGCCATTTTTTCTACCTCGAGGTAGTCGTTGCAATAAGCGACCAGCAGCGAATATAGTGGAGTTGATGTACCACCTAGCAGGAATGCAATAAGCAGTAACCCATTAAAATTCGGTCCAACGAACGAGCCGATTAGGGCGGCCAATGAACCCAGTGCAGTCAGACCGATGATCAGCTGGCGTCGATCCATTCGATCGGACACCCACCCAATTGGGTATTGGAATAAAACGCCACCGAGAAAAATGGCTGTAACAAAAATCGAGACGTCTTTGACAGTCATACCGGTCGCTACTGCGTACACTGGCGCCATGGCATACAGGATGGAGTAAATGCCGCCGAGTAGAAACATGCCAATGGAAGCCAGAGGTGAGGTCCGGATAAGTTCCTTTAGTTTCATTGGGGTTGCGGTCTGGTAAACCGGAGACGGCGTCGCCGAGAGCAGTATTGGAGCAACGGAAATAGAGACCAGAACCGTTAGCAGAATAAACAGATCGTAGCCACTCGGGTCGCCGATGTTGAGCAGTGATTGGCCAACGACCATGCCGATCATCTGTACGACCATGTAAGCTGACAGTGCCTGACCGCGGGTTTCATTGGTGGCATTGGCGTTCATCCAGCTCTCAGACACCACATAGAGCCCTGAAAAACAAACCCCAACGATGATGCGAAGCAAAAACCAGGCGCCAGGGTGCACCAGCGTCCCATACAGAATGAAAGCAGCTGATATCAAAGAGCCGAAGGCTGCAAATACTCGGACATGCCCTACCCGTTGCAACAACAGCGGGGTGATTTGTGAGCCCGCCAGAAAACCAACGAAGTAGGCGGACATAACAAAACCAAGGGTGGAGGAGTCGATAGACTCGAGTCCACCGCGTACACCCAGTAAGGTCCCTTGCAGGCTGTTGCCGATCATCAGAAGCAGCATGCCAAGCAGCAAAGCCCAGGAATTTTTTAAGACCGCGATCATTGTGTTCTTCGTGGGTTTGCAAAAGGCCGCGAGAGCCAGAGGTTTGGTGCCTTATACGCCCCTTTGTATAATGATGCAATGCCTGTGTGAACTTGACCGTTCAATTACGCTCAGACCCTTCGTTCTCTCTATACTCCCGTCTATCACTTCTATCGGTAATACCCATGAGTCTGACTGTCAATTACTACCATTTTTTGATCTCGCCTTTCAGTTATCTGTGTATTGACCGGTTCAATGCCTTAGCATCGAAATACAGTCTTTCGGTTAACTATCTGCCCATTGCACCCATGCAGGTATTCGCGGAAACAGGGGGCGTACCACCGGCTAAACGACACCCTTCCAGACAGCGTCTGCGTATGGACGAACTGACACGTTGGTCGCAGTATCTGGGTTTGAATAAGATGAATTTGACGCCGGCACATTTCCCCACTGATCAGTCGTTGGGTGCCCAAATGGTATTGGCAGCAGGTGGTGCCAGTGGTCAGGCCGAGGCAGGAAAATTATCCGATGCGTTACTCAGGGCTGTGTGGGAAGAAGAGAAAAATATTGCTGACGAGAGCGTGCTAATGGCTGCAGCCGATGGTGCCGGTCTTGTCGGTGAAAGTCTCTTGGCGCAAGCCAAAGAGAGTACGTGGGTTAAGGCGTCCGCTGACGCCACGGAGAAGGCGATCGACGTGGGTGTGATTGGATCACCGACGTTCGAAGTAAATGGCGAGGTGTTTTGGGGTCAGGACAGGCTGGACTTTCTCGAACGCGCTTTAAGCTAAGCAATTCACACATCGCCACTGTGCGATGTCGATAGGTTAGACAGAACTTCAAGGTTCGGTATAGACACATGATGACATTTGCACGGGTTGTACAGAAACGATGGTTGATGGGCGCGATGGTATTAATTGCTGCGAGCACGGCACCCGTTGCTCACGCCGATACCTGTGAAGCCTACGATGCAAACGCTCCGTACGAACTGGTGTTCGCCGATGAGTTCAACGAAGGCGAGCTCGATCGGGTTCGTTGGAACACAGAAATGCTCTGGGGGCCGGGCGTCATCATCAACAATGAAATGCAATACTACGTCGGCGAAGGCCAATTCGGATACAACCCGTTTGAAGTAGCGGATGGGGTGTTGTCTATCAAGGCTGACAAAACCCCGTTCGACCGAAGCCGACTGTATTTGACCCAATCAATTTACTCTGCCACCGCCGCTGAAGTGCTCTGGCGGCAGCCTGAAGGTGCGGTGAGCTACGACGTTAAGCGCGATGGGGCTTTCCTGGGATCTGTAGAAGGCGGTGCTTGGTTTGAACCGTCGCTGCGCGATGGGATTGACTACGCCTATGAGATTACTGCGCGCGATGAGAACGGCACGGCTCTGTCCACAGAACAAATCACCGTCAACACCTCTGAACGCTCTGTCTCTGTTCCGCGAACCCCTTTCTCACTTGAGCTCGATACGGTTATCTACTCAGATCGATCCGCAGAGCTGGTCTGGCGTTCCCCCAATCGTGCGGCCTATTACGTTGTCACTCACAATGGGGAGTCTCGGCGCCTAAACGGTCGAACCTTCGACAGTCTGTATCTGGATGATGTCGCACCCAATACTGATTTAACTTACACCATCGCCGCGTACGACTTGTGCGATGAGCGGATCATCGAAGACACAATCGTCTTGAATACAGCCGATGGACAAACCCCGAGTACGGTTGCCGAGCGTTTGGTGATCAACGCGGTAATCTATTCCGAATCCACAGCAGAGATCAGCTGGAGCGCGGTTCAAGGGGCCACCCAGTACACGCTTTTCGATAATGGTGAGCTGATAGCGACCATTACCGGTCGATCTCAGTTCGTCAATGACATGGTGCCGGGTGTGGACCGAAAGTTTCTGGTGGTTGCTGAGGATAGTGACGGAATTGAACTGGATAGCACAACCCGAACTTTGAACACTGCGGATGCCAGTTTTGCGTTGAATCGTCAACCGTTTGTCTCTGGTGTGCTTACCAGCTACGACTCGTTCCGCTTCAAATACGGTCGTGTGGAGATGCGCGCCCGTATGCCAGCGGGTAAAGGTCTCTGGAGTGCCTTCTGGTTATTGAACGCCTATTACCACGACGCAGAGCCGGAAGATCCTGAGATCGACATCATTGAAGCCATCGGTGATCAGACCACTACCGCAAATCAGGCTTACCACACCCGGGCTGATACGAACGGAGACGGCGTGACCGACAGTTCGGTGTCAGATGAGTACCGTGCAACAATTGTTGACTTTTCATCTGGATTTCATCGTTACGCGGTTGAGTGGACACCAGAATCCATCGTCTGGTCGGTTGATGACGTAGTTACCGCAGAGGTGCGCGGTGAGCGGGTTTCGCAGGAACAGATGTACATTATATTGAATCTTGCCGTGGGTGGAAGCTTCCCCGGACCGCCGGATGAATCGACACAATTCCCCGCTAGTTTCGACATCGATTATGTAAGGGTGTATCAGAAAAGGCCTTGAGTATCGGAGTCTTGTCACATTCTTCCTGTCAAGGAACCCACTTAGTCAAACGATAAGAATGATGTGAGGCAAGTGTTCGATATTTGCCTACCGTCCAGTGATGAATAATCACACGACGAATCTCACACCTCTGCCGGATCGAATCTCTGATTCGGGTTAGAATGACTAAGGAACTAACTCATGACTCCTCGTTTTTATAGTGTCGCGGCATCTGTCGCATTGGCACTGGCGATGACAGCTTGCAGCAGCGGTAACCCTGTCGCAACTGGCTCATCTTCTTTTGATCAAGAATTTGCAAACAAGAGCGCTGCTCTGAAAGCTCGTGAAGCTGAACTGAATCGCCGTGAATCAGCCTTGCAAAATGCTCCAGCAGTCGCTGCCGCTAACCCAGGTGGCGGCAACAGCCTGTTGCCACCTAAAGCCTCTCCTGGCCAGTGCTTCACACGAGTATGGCAAGAGCCTACTTACACCACTACTTCTGAGCGTAAGTTGGTTCAGGAAGCAGGCGAGCGGATCGAAGTTATCCCTGCCAAGTACACCAAAGGTACAAAGCGTATCGTTGTTGAAGAAGCTTCAACCAAGCTGATCACAGTACCTGCTACTTACAAGACTGTGAGTGAGCGAATCATGGTTCGAGCTGGCGGCACACGTATCGAAACAGTTCCTGCTGTCTATGAGACGGTGACTGAGCGCGTTATCGAAAAGCCAGCTCACACAATCTGGAAGAAGGGTGCAGGGCCTATCCAGCGTCTTGACGCGTCTACGGGTGAAATCATGTGTTTGGTGGAAGTGCCAGCCACTTATAGAACTATTTCCAAGCAAGTCGTAAAAACTCCAGCGTCTTCACGTACGATCGAAACGCCAGCTGAGTACAAGACTGTGACTCGTCGGGTTGTGGATCAGCCAGCTTACACCAAGACTG
Organism: uncultured Granulosicoccaceae bacterium; assembly: GCA_937951695.1. Taxonomy (GTDB): domain Bacteria; phylum Pseudomonadota; class Gammaproteobacteria; order Granulosicoccales; family Granulosicoccaceae; genus Granulosicoccus. Next base: position 10,332 of record CALFBL010000186.1, read on the forward strand.
TAGAAATCCCAGCCAAGTACAGCACTGTACAAGTGACTGAGCTTGCTTCGCCTGCTTCAGAGCGTCGCGTAGCTATTCCAGCCAAGTACGAGACAGTCTCTTCGCGTAAGCAAGTCACGGACGGTAGTATGGCTTGGCGTGAGATCTTGTGTGACACCAACACGACTCCGGGTAAGGTTCGTGAAATCCAGGGTGCATTGCGTTCAGCTGGTTACAACCCAGGCAGCGTTGATGGTCAAATCGGTCCTTCAACAGTAAGCGCTGTATCGGCTTACCAAAAGTCTAAAGGCTTGGATGGTGACGGTGTATTGACTGCTGCAACGGTTAAAGCACTGGGCGTATCAATGCGTTAAGTTGCTTCAAAATTGTTTATTTCATAAACAATTCCTAACAGCGTCGATTGGTTAGCCCAATCGGCGCTGTTTTTGTTTGTGCGCATAGAAACCCTCATACCAAAAGCGTTTACACTATATTGCAGTGTACGGGTTGATTACTGAACGCTATGCCCTCAGAGTGTCGTTGGAGTTTTTACAATAACGTTTCGTGAGGTGCACTAATGGATTTACTCAAAATGGGCCAGCAACTGCTGGGTGACAAGCTTGGTGATAACGCCGGCGGCATGATGGAAGCTTTATCAGGCTTAACCAGTGGGAAAGGGCTTGACTTAGCCGGTATCAAAGAGAAATTGATGGCCGGCGGAATGGGTGATGAACTGCAATCCTGGTTAGGCGATGGTGAAAACAAGGAAGTCACGGCCGAGCAGGTTAAGAATGCGCTGGGCGAAGATCAGGTGGCACAAGTGGCCAACAAGCTTGGTTGCGACACCGATACCGCTGCTTCTCAATTGAAAGACGTGCTACCCAGCTTAATGGACAAAGCCAGTTCAGGTGGCGATCTAATGTCTCAATTCACCGGCGGTGGCGCAGGGGGGTTGATGGGCATGGCCAAAGGGCTGTTCAACAAGTAGGATTAAGAGTCAATAAATTGCTTCTGGCTTACATTAAGCCGCTGCAGTAAAGATTGCAGTAGCTCGGATCCCAATCAGGATCCGGTCTACTCTATCCAACCGCTTGAGTGCGACTATCGCCAATGATGTCCACCACCCCGGCGAGTACGATGATGCTCCCCCCCACCCAAGACACAGCGTTGAGTGAATTCCCTTCGATAAGACTGAAAGAGACGGTTGCTGTGAGAATCTCTGCCATGGTCAGTAGTGCAGCCGTTGCTGCCTGAAGTCTCTGAGCGCCCCAAACCACAAACACCATTAGTGGAAACTGCAAACCCACTCCCACCAGAATTGCCATCGGCAGCCCCGCCTGCAGAGACACCGCGTTGAGCGTCTCCAGCGGTGCGTCCTCTATCAAGGCCATCGCCAACAGAGCAAACCCACCGGCGAACACAAACGAGGTTAAGCTCGAGACTCTGGGTGTTGGGTTCGTTCGATGCTGCAGGAACACCAACCCAAGCCCCCACATCGAACCTGCCATCAGGCCGCACCAGTCACCCGCATTTTGTGGTACCGGAACCCAGGACTCACCGCCAGAGAGCAGTAACCACAAGCCAGACAGCGCAATGACAACCACCAAGTAGTGCCTGCGGATCGGGTTAACGCCGTAAAACGCGACGTTCCATAAAATTGCCCAAGCGGGTAGGCTGTAAAATAAAAATATAACCCGTACCACATCGGATAACAGGATGCCCGTGAAATACAACATGGTGCTGGAACCCATACAGAGTCCGATTAACCAGTTGTCTAGATTTTTGAGTTCGCTCAGCTCTTTGTAATACATCACCATCAGGGTGGCAGCGATGACGGCTGAAAATTGAATCAGTACGATGGCCCAAAAGTTTGATATCCCAGCACTCTCGATGCTTTGCAGGGGCAACCAGATCAAGCCCCAAATGGCCGATCCTATGAGTGTGGCGACCGCGCCTGCCAGGGTGGGCTTGTTTACCACCGCGTCATGATGTGGTCAAGTGGCAGCTTTTCGATGTCTGGAACCACGGCATCGGTTGCGGGATATCCGGTTACCAATAACAGGAATGCACGGTCCTGGTTTGGCCGTGACAACAGTTGCCGCAAAAAGCCCATGGGGCTGGGTGTGTGGGTCAGGGTGGCAAGACCTGCGTTGTGCAACGCGGCAATCAGTAAGCCCGTGGCTATGCCGACCGATTCTGGCGTGTAGTAGTGTTTGCGTTTTTCCCCGTCGGGCGTCAGCGTATGCTTGCGTGCAAAGATCGCAATCAACCAGGGCGCAGTTTCGAGAAAGGGCTTGGCCGCATCGGTGGCAAACGGTGTTAGCGCGTCCAGCCATTCATCGGATGCCCGGTGATCGTAGAATTCGCGCTCCTCTTCTTCAGCAGCCAAGCGAATCTTGCGCTTCATCGTTGCATCTTGAATGGCTGCGAAATGCCAGGGCTGCATGTTGGCACCGCTGGGTGCTGATGCAGCTGTCGCGATGGCGTTGGTGATCACCGAGTCGGGTACCGGTGTGGGCGCAAAATCACGTACCGTTCGGCGTTGTTGCATCAGGGTCTTAAAACTCTCTGAACGCACAATGAGTTCATCGGCGCAACGATGCGTGAATTGCAAGGGTTGCATCGGTGCCGGTTTGGACGAGTTGTTATTCATGAGCTACCTATCGGAACGTTGTCCTGTGCGGAATCAGAGTCCGTTGCTGATCCATAGCTGGCATTTAACTTACATTTGTTTGGGAATTTCCATTCGGCGAAGCTCTTTGGGTATTGAAAACGTGATGGTTTCTTCAATGCCGTCGTATTCGGTCGTGGTCTTGCCGCCAGCGTCTTTCAATGCTTGTATCACTTCCTGCACTAGCACTTCAGGTGCAGAAGCCCCAGCGGTGACGCCTACACTCTTCCTGTCAGTCAGCCAGTCTTGCTGAATCAAGGAGGCGTCGGCGATAAGATAAGATTCAACGCCGGCTCGTTCACCGAGTTCGCGTAATCGATTGGAGTTTGAACTGTTTGAAGCGCCAACCACCAGCAACAGATCCACTTTGTCGCACAATGCTTTAACCGCGTCTTGGCGGTTTTGTGTGGCGTAGCAAATATCATCTCGTTTAGGAGCTGCAATCGCGGGGAAACGTTTCCGCAAGGTGTTGATAATCTCTTCGGTATCATCAACACTTAAGGTGGTTTGCGAAACAAACGCTAAGGTATCCGGATTTTTTACCTCAAGCTTTGCAACATCGTCAGAGGTTTCAACGAGAATGATTCGCCCGCCTCTGGATGTGTCGTAACGCCCCATGGTGCCTTCCACTTCCGGGTGGCCAGCGTGGCCAATCAGAATGACCTCTTTGCCTTGCCGAGCGTATCTAACAACTTCAAGATGCACCTTGGTCACCAATGGGCACGTAGCATCAAAGACTTGCAGCCCGCGAGCCGAGGCCTCATCTTCGATGGCCTTGGAAACACCGTGCGCACTAAAGATGACCGTATTGTCGTCAGGTACTTCTTTTAGCTCTTCAACAAACACCGCACCTTTTTCGCGCAACTCATCTACAACGTATTTGTTGTGGACGACTTCATGTCGTACGTAGATCGGTGCTCCGTGCAAGTGCAGCGCTCGCTCAACAATGTCGATGGCGCGATCCACGCCTGCACAAAAGCCTCGGGGGTTAGCCAGCAATATGTCCATGATATCCTCTATTGAATGCTCATACCGCGTTACTTGGCAGCACTTTCATTCGGGTCTTTTTCAAAAAACGTAATGATTAATAACAATACCGTGCCGACGCTTATGGCGGCATCGGCCACATTGAAAGAGGGGAAGTACCAAGTGTCGTAGTAGATCTGTATGAAATCCACCACGTGACCGTAGATCACTCGATCAATCAAATTGTTGCCAATGGCGCCGCCTAATATCAATGACACAGCGATGCCTAACCATTTCTCATCGCGACGCATTCGAAACAGCCAGACGATCAGAACGATACTGATGATGACACTGATTCCGATGAAAAACCAGCGTTGCCAGCCACCTGCGTCGCTGAGAAAACTGAACGCAGCCCCTGTGTTATACGCCAAAGTGATGTTGAACCATGAGGTGACCGGGATCTGCTCCCCGTAGCTTAGTGAGCTGTCCACCCAAACTTTGGTTATCTGATCGAGAATCACGACAACCACGGTGATCATGTATCGGGAAAGTAGGCTCATAATATTCAGGCGAATTGACGTTGTTCGCCAGTATCAAAGGCGTTAGAGATGCAACGCTCGCACAGCTGTGCGTGTTCGGACGATTTACCAACCGATTCTACTTTGTGCCAACATCGCTCACATTTCGCAGCGCTGGCAACCGAAGCGCTGATTGCCACGACACCTGAGCCTGCGCTTTGGTTTTCCGCATCGGCAGGCTTCGATACGAGCGGTTCCACCTTGGCTTCAGAGGTGATTAATACAAAACGTAACTCGTCACCAAGACGGCTCAAAATGTCGTGCACTGGGCCATCTGCGTAGAGCGTCACCGAGGCATCCAGCCCACCACCGATGTCTCCGGCGACGCGTAGCGTCTCCAGCGTTTTTGACATTGCGGCTCGAACCTCTACCACCGTGGCCCAGTCACTGTTACTTAACGTCGCGGCGGGGTCGATTTCCGGTAAATCCTCGACGTAGGTTTGTGTAAACACCGAAGCGGTTCGATCTCCCGGCAAGTGCTGCCAGATCTCATCGGCGGTAAACGACAAGACCGGCGCGATCCATCGAACCATAGCATCTGCGATGAGGTACATCGCGGTCTGCGTCGAGCGACGACCCAAACTGTCGGTTGCCATTGTGTACTGGCGATCTTTAATGATATCCAGATAAAACCCACCCATGTGGACCGAACAAAAATTATGCAGGCGCTGATACACGGTGTGGAATTGATAGTCTGAGTAAGCGGCTTCAATGTCTTTCTGTGTTCGCAGTGTGCAATCGAGCGCCCAACGATCCAGTTCAAGCATGTCATCGAGTGCAACCGCATTCTTGGCAGGATCGAAATCGTTTATGGCACTGAGTAGGTAACGCGCGGTGTTTCGAATGCGTCGATAGGAATCCGCCATGCGGGCAAGGATCTCTTTTGACACGGTCATCTCGCCGCGATAGTCCGCTGAACATACCCACAAGCGAACGATGTCGGCACCGAGGGTTTTAAATAAATCTTGTGGCGCGATGACGTTACCCAATGACTTGGACATCTTGCGCCCGTTTTGATCCACTGTGAAGCCGTGCGTTAACACTTGGCGATACGGGGCTTGTTTGTGGATAGCGGTGCTGGTCAGAATAGAAGAGTGGAACCAGCCACGATGTTGGTCCGAGCCCTCCAGATACATATCCGCCGGGTAGGTTTGCCCGTCGGTTTGCTGCAGTACGTGATGCCAGGTAGTGCCGGAATCAAACCATACATCCAGTACATCGTGGCTCTTGTCGTAGTCATCAGCATCGCTGCCAAGCAATGTCGATTTGTCGGCATCGAACCAAGCTTGAATGCCATTTTGTTCGATGAGTACCGCCACTTGCTCAATCAAGCCTTGTGTATCGGGATGCAATTCTCCGGTTTCCTTGTGCAGAAACAACGGAATGGGCACGCCCCAGTAGCGTTGCCGGGAGATGCACCAGTCGGGCCGATTTGCAATCATGCCCTCGATACGCTGCTGGCCCCAGTCAGGTACCCAGCGGACTTTTTGAATTTCAGCGATGGTGTCTTTGCGCAGGTCTTTCTCTTCCATGCTGATAAACCACTGCGGCGTAGCACGGAAAATTATGGGTGTTTTGGTGCGCCAGCAATACGGGTAGCTGTGCTGGTATTTTTCTACGTGAGCAAGTTTGCCCAGACGTGTCAGCTCTTCCAGCAATGGCTTGTCGACTTTAACCACGTGTTGGCCAGCGAAGAGCTCAACGTGTTTGCGGAACAGACCGTTGTCGTCCACGTTGTCCAGCAGTTCCAGGCCATAACGATTGCCGGCGTAGAAATCATCCACCCCATGATCGGGGGCTGTGTGGACACAACCTGTGCCGGATTCTGTGGTGACGTGCTCTCCTGTGATGAGTAAAGAATCGCGATCGTAGATTGGGTGTTTTAAAACGATGCGCTCAAGTTTTGACCCGGTGCACTGACCTAACACCGTAAACGCCTCCACCTCAAAACGTTTCATCACCGACTCGACCATCTCGGTCGCCATGATGAGTTGCTCGCCCTGAGTGCAGCTGCCGGTATCGGCAGTGCCAGCGTTTTCATCGATTTGCACCAAGGCGTATTCGATGTCCGGATGAACAGCGACCGCTAGGTTGCCGGGGATGGTCCAGGGGGTGGTGGTCCAGATCACCACGTGCACGGCCTGCCCCGTGTCATCCACGCCAAACCGGGCCAGCAAGTCGGCTGGGTTGCGGGCTTCAAATTTGACATCAATTGCGTTTGAGGTTTTGTCTTCGTACTCCACTTCGGCTTCTGCCATTGCGGTGTGTGCACCCCAGCTCCAGTGAACGGGTTTTACGCCTTTGTACACATGACCGGCATCGATGATTTTGCCCAGAGCGCGAACGATGTTTGCCTCGTTGCTAAAGTTCATCGTCAGGTACGGGTTGTTCCAGTCGCCAATGATGCCCAAGCGTTTGAATTCGGTGCGCTGATTGTCGATTTGTTCGGCCGCGTATTCACGGCAGTGGGCGCGAAAATCGCCTTCGCTGATTTTGTCGCCAGGCTTGCCGGCGATCTCTTCCACCTTGTTTTCTATGGGTAGCCCATGGCAGTCCCAGCCTGGCACGTAGGGGGAGTCGTAGCCGCCTAATTGCTTGCTTTTGACAATCATGTCTTTAAGCACTTTGTTCACTACGTGGCCGATGTGGATCACTCCGTTGGCGTAGGGAGGGCCATCGTGCAAAATGAACTTGGGCCGGCCTGCTGAAGCTGCGCGGATTTCCCCGTGCAGATCGTTCTCTTGCCAGCGGGCCAACATTTCCGGTTCCCGCTTGGCCAGGTTGCCGCGCATAGGGAAATCGGTCTTGGGAAGGTTTAGGGTGTCTTTGTAGTCGCTCACAGCGCTCAATCGCTCACAGACATATCAAAATAGGGGTGCGGTGAGTGTAGGCGATTGAGCGCTGCTCCGGCCGTGTTTTCAGTGACGATTCACTCAGT
>CALFBL010000187.1 GCA_937951695.1 uncultured Granulosicoccaceae bacterium
TGTTTACGTGCCTGAGTTGTTAAACTGCCCCTATGGATCACACACCTCCCTCAAGATCGAACCCCGACAGTCATCAACGCGGGGCCGACAAGCTGGCGCGCATTCCCATCAAAGTGCAGCCGCAGACCGAACGGATGCGCAAGCCTGACTGGATACGTACGCGAGTCAGTAACGACCCCAAGGTCACAGAGATCAAACGCATGATGCGTGAACTGCGCCTATCATCCGTCTGCGAGGAGGCCAGTTGTCCTAACTTAAGTGAATGCTTCAGTCACGGCACGGCCACCTTCATGATCATGGGGGATATTTGCACGCGCCGTTGCCCATTCTGCGATGTGGCCCATGGTCGGCCTAACCCACTCGATCCGGAAGAGCCTGCGAACCTCGCCAGAGCCATCGGGCAGCTCAACTTGAAATACGTGGTCATCACCTCCGTCGATCGAGACGATTTACGCGACGGTGGGGCAGGCCATTTCGATGCTTGCATTCGAGCCGTGCGCGAAGCCGCCCCGGGGATCAAGGTCGAGGTACTGGTACCCGATTACCGCGGTCGCATGGACATGGCGCTGGAAGCCATGAGTCACAACCCCCCCGATGTGCTAAATCACAATCTGGAAACCGTGCCGCGTCTGTACAAACAGTGCCGACCCGGCTCCGATTATCAGTGGTCGTTAAATTTGTTGAAAAACCACAAGGCCCGTTTTCCCGATGTGCCAACTAAATCGGGTCTGATGCTGGGGCTGGGTGAGACGCGGGAAGAGGTCGAGGTGGTCATGCAGGACTTACGCGAGCACAACGTAAATATGCTAACCCTAGGGCAATACCTACAGCCTAGCCTAAGCCATCATCCGGTGATGCGTTTTGTTCACCCTGACGAATTTAATGAGCTCAAAGACGTCGGACTCGCCATGGGGTTTTCGCACGTGGCCAGTGGCCCCATGGTGCGAAGCTCTTATCACGCCGATCAGCAGGCAGCTTCTGCAACCGCCTGAACCGGCCGGCGTTGATCTTAAGGCTGCAAACGGATAATGCTCCAGGTGTCTTCTATCGGGGTGTAAACAAAGCGATCGTGCAAACGATCTGCTCGGCCTTGCCAGAATTCAAAGCGGTTCGGCACCAGTTGATACCCACCCCAGACATCCGGACGTGGAACCTTGCCATCCGGGTACCTAGCGCGCAGTGTTGCCACCCGATCCTCGAGTACACGGCGGTTTTCCACCGGTTGCGATTGCACCGACACCGCTGCACTGAACCGGCTGCGTTCTGGGCGTGAATAGAAGTAGTCGTCGGCTAGAGCGGGATCTAATGAGATAACCGTGCCTTCGATTCGAACCTGCCGTTCCAGCTCGCGCCAATAAAACAAACTACTTGCTTTCGGGTTCTCGGTAAGTTGTTGCCCTTTGTCGCTGTTCTGGTAGGTGTACCAGACAAACCCCTGCTCATCGAACTGCTTGAGCAGGACTACGCGTGAATGCGGTTGGCCAGAGCCATCGGCAGTCGCCACCACCATGGCGGTGGCGTCTATAAGCTTGGCGTCGCGGGCATCTTGCAGCCAGTGCGTGAACTGAACAACTGGCGAGGTGGCTAGGTCGGCTCTGGATAGGGTATCGGCCCGGTAGTCGCGACGGGCCTCTATCAGGGTCTCGTTACTCATGATGATGTCGGTCTTAAAGTGGTAGGATTTGGTCGGAAAAACATACTGTACAGCACCTTGTGAGGAACTATGCCTTCGTTCGACGTTGTGTCAGAAGTAGATCAGCATGAATTGACCAATGCGGTCGATCAAGCGCAAAAAGAGATCCAGAATCGCTACGATTTTAAAGGAACAGCCGCCAGCGCTGAAATCGCAGAGGCCGCCATTGTGCTCACCGCGGAAAGCGATTTTCAGATCCAGCAGATGCACCCCATCGTCTACACCAAACTCACCGGGCGTGGCATTGACATCATGTGTCTGGATGCGGGCAAGGTGGAATCATCGGGCAAGGGTGTTAAACAGCGTTTAACGGTTAAGGAAGGCATCGATAAAGAGACGGCCAAAAAAGCCGTGAATAAATTAAAAGAATCCAAAATGAAGGTACAGGCACAAATTCAAGGCGAGCAATTGCGGGTAACCGGAAAAAAACGCGATGACTTGCAACAAGCGATGAAGCTGCTAAAAGACGCGGATTTAGGGATACCGATGCAGTTTCAGAATTTTCGGGATTAAGCCTAGGTCTGCTTTAATTGGGTAATAGGTACACGTCAAAGCGAACTGCACCGGCATCGATGGTAACCAGCTGACCGTGCCAGTTTTGTTGAACGATTAGAGCGCTGGCGTTACTGGGGCGTTTGACCACTACGCGCGCTACGGTGCTGTGTTGCAGTGCCTTTAAACCTTGCTGTAAAACGGTGATTGGGTCCGGTCCTGGTCCGACCAATGCTTGAATAAATTGCATCGGTTTTTTCACCGCTGCGCTGCTGCGTCGATTGGGGTACATCGGGTCAAGATACAAAGCGTTAGCGGCTCGGCTCGGGGGCAGAGGATCACGGTTATTCAGTACCGATTCCACGCGCTCGTTCAGCACAGTGATGCGTTGTGCGATGGCTTGCGTAGCGGCATCGACGTCGGTGTCGGTTGCCGCCTTTATCGCCGCTACCAACAGCATGGACAGGATCGGATGAAATTCAACCAGCGTCACCGACGCGCCGGCCGCTGCCAGTTGCCAGCCATCGGCTCCCGCGCCAGCGGTGCCATCGATAACGTGCCAGTGACAGCGTTGAGCTGCTTTAATTTTGTGAATACCTAACGCGCGTGCCAGCGGTTGCCGCGCCGGTTTGTGTTCGGCAGCGCGTTGCTGGGATTTACCGCTACGATAGTCGATGTTCCAAGCAGTCCCGTCTGGTCGGATCAAACGAGGTAGGTCATTGCCGAGCTGCAGCAACCAGTAATGGGGTGGCAATGCCTCATCAGGTGACATCAGTATCGCATCACTGCACGCGTTTGAGGTGGCCAACAGCTGCGTGACAAGATCCTCAGCCGCGGGGTTTGCTGGCGCCGTCACAGGCTGTATCGCAAACGCGGGTGGGGTCCACTCAGACGGGTTTTTCGTATTCGACACAAGTAAGAGCCGGATGTCTCAAGTAACGATGCAGGATTCAACCACACGAACGCGACTGCGTGTCGCTGTAAAACTGATGCTAGTCGTGGCAGTCATGGCGGTGATCTACGTATTTGGAGCGGCGTTTTTCTCCCCAGAACGTCGCGAGTCTAGCCCAGATGTTATGTCGATAGGTGTGGCCCAGCTAAATCCAGGGGAGACAATAAAAGTCAACTGGGACGGGCGACCGATTGTGATTCACCGCCGCACGCCAGAAGAAATTCAGTGGTTGAGTCAGCGTCCAGGCGGGCTCTCGGATGCGGCCTCGAATCGATCTGTTCAGCCAGGGTACGCCAAGAATTTGCATCGTTCACGAACTCCGGAGTGGTTCGTGGCGCTCGCGGTGAGGGAGGATAAGGCCTGCGCTATCGATTTTGAT
>CALFBL010000188.1 GCA_937951695.1 uncultured Granulosicoccaceae bacterium
ATGTTGTCGCAATTAAAATCCCTGATTCCAGGTGCCGAATGTTGGCCCACCTTTGAGCGCAACGCCTCTGAGCAATATGAGGCGCGTGTGGCCACGGTGGAAGTCTACGACTCGCCATCGGTACTGTTGACGGATATGGCAGGCTCGCGCATCCCGATCGCGGTGGCGCACGGCGAAGGACGTGCGCAGTTCGAACACGATTCGGATGTGCACAACGCGCAGATTGCATTGGGTTACGTAGACAACCACGGCGATATGACCGAACGTTATCCGTTGAATCCAAACGGATCCCCCCACGGTATAACGGGTTTATGTTCAGAGGATGGCCGGGCAACGATCATCATGCCGCATCCGGAACGTGTGGCGCGAACAATAACCAACTCCTGGCATCCACCCACCTGGGGTGATCGCGCTCCGTGGTCGCGTCTGTTTGACAACGCACGAGTCTTTGTTGAATGAAAACCAATTCGATTACCAATTTGACGACCTCTGCTGCCATTGAACGGTATTGCGCGGTGCGCGATCGCCTGCCGCCGGCTTCGCATCCCGCTCAATCGGTTAGCGTCAATACGTTGCAGGATTTGGTTGATGAATTCGATCTGTTTGTGCTCGATGGGTTTGGCGTGCTAAATGTCGGCGACTCTCCAGTACCGGGTGCGGCGGAGCGGGTGCACTCGTTGCGCGCCGCTGGGCGTACGGTGGTGGTTTTGACCAATGGGGCGACTAAGCCAGTGGAAAATACCGTGGAAAAGTACGCCGCATGGGATATGGCGTTCGACACCACATCGGTAATCTCCAGCCGGGATGCATTGATCGTGGGTCTGCAGCAAAACGCTCGTGACACCATGACCTGGGGCGTGAGTGCGACTTCATTTGCCGGCATTGATCAGCTGCCCGGTCATTGTCTCAGTATGGAAGACGATGCCGCTGTGTACAACGAGTGTGACGGCTTTATCTTGTTAAGTGCTCTGGAGTGGGCGCCGTCTCGCCAGCAACGATTGATAAACGCGGTGCAAGACAACCCGCGACCGGTGTTGGTCGGTAACCCGGATTTGGTGGCACCTCAGCCCGGTGGATTGTCGATGGAACCGGGCTGGCACGCCCACGATTTAGCCGATAAGACGGGGATCGACCCGGTGTTTTTTGGTAAGCCGTTTCGCAATGCATTCGATGTGGTGATGGAGCGTTTTCCGGGTTTTGAACCGCGGCGGATCGCGATGGTTGGTGACTCGCCACACACTGACGTATTAGGAGGGGCCGCAATGGGTTGGCGCACTGTGCTAGTTCACGAGCATGGTTTGTGCAAAACGCACGAACTCAACGCGGTGTTTGCCCAGTCGGGCATTCGTCCAGACTTTATCGCAGTAACGACTTAGCTCGCATGTTCGTGCTTATTGCCTTCGCGGCTCATTGCCTCCTCTCGGCTAATAAGCAGTAGCTCATTGATGCGCGATTGCAGCAAACTTGAATCGACGGGTTTGTGTAATATCTCAAAACCTGTGGAGGTTAAATGCGAAACTTTGGCAGGGCAGGTATCGCCGGTGACGACCAAGCCAGGTATGTCACGCTCTACCGCATCGCGCAATTCGTGGATGGCCTCATCGCCGGTTAAAGAATTTTGCAAGCTGTAGTCTGCAATGATGAGATCAGGCTCGATTTGCCTGTCGGCCAGTTGCTCTAGGGCATCTTCTGTGTCTATCGCACACACAGCTTGGTAGTTTAGTGTTTTAAGCAAAGACCCCATTGCATCGCGAACACTGCTGTCGTCATCAATCACCACCACCACCCCGGATTGGTTAACTTGAATGGGCTCTGGGTTCGCTTGCTGCTTTGCGTCTTCAAACAGCTTCCTGTCGCCCGCCGGTACCACCATTGAAAATTCAATTTCGGTACTCGGCGTGGTTCTCAGTACCAGATTGAGACTGAGCAGTGTGCTAAGCCTTTTCACAATCGACAATCCGAGTCCAAGGCCTTGTGAGCGATCCCGGGTTGGTGTGTCGATTTGATAGTATTCGTTGAATATCGCTGTCTGTTCGTCGGCTTCAATACCACAGCCGTTGTCGATAACCGAGATTTTATAGCCAGATTTAGCTGCTTCATAGAGAATGGCTATTTGAGAAGCGCCGCTGTGCGTGATGGCGTTTTCAATCAGATTTCTAATAATACGTTCAAGGAGCATCGGATCGCTGTTAACGATTGATCCTGCAGATCCTTTTATCGACAACGCGATGTCTTTGGCGCGAGCGGTAGGTTCAAGTTGTGCGTGCAGCTTGTGCAGTAACGTATGCAGATCGAAGTCCTCCGGTTCATAGGAGACGACACCAGCATCCAGCTTAGATAGGTCCAACAAACCATTGAACAAGCGATTCAACGAATTGACGCATTGCATCGATTCATTTAATGCGTATTCTCCGGACGGTTTGATCTCGTGTTTCAGTGTGCTGAGAAACAATCCGAGTGCGTGCAGTGGTTGCCGTAGGTCATGGTTGGCAGCCGCGATAAAGCTGTCTTTGGCCTTTTGTTCTCGCCGGCCGCTACGAAGCTCATCGACCGTTAGCGCCAATTCACTCCGTGCTTGCTGCGCTTCTTTAAATAATGTGTTGGTGCGCACGTACGATCGGATTAAGAGTATGATGCCTAGCCCGCAAGTGAGAATCAACAACGCACCAAAGAGGCGCAT
>CALFBL010000189.1 GCA_937951695.1 uncultured Granulosicoccaceae bacterium
ACAGGAACTTCCATTGCCATGACTATTTTTTCCAAATTCTGCACTTACAGACTTGCGGCTCGTCAATACGCTGCGCTGCTATTAACAAGCGCATTAACAATGTTCGCAGGCTTATCAATGGCACAGGACCTTCCGATTACACCCGCACCAGAGGGTGCCAGCGTGTATATCGTGTCGCCACAGGATGGCGCTACCGTGGATAAGGAATTTACCGTTGTTTTCGGCCTTGAAGGCATGGGCGTAGCACCAGCGGGTATCGACGTAAAAAACACCGGGCACCATCACCTGTTGGTGGATCAAACCTCACTACCATCCGCGGGAAAGCCCATGGGCAGCCCACCGATCCATTTTGGCGCCGGTCAAACGCAAACGACTCTCACGCTGGAGCCAGGCACCCATACGCTACAGCTAATAATGGGCGATAAGCTGCATATTCCGCACGAACCACCTATCGTATCCAGTGTAGTTACCGTAACTGTCAAGTAAGATTCTTAACACTAACACCACCTTCTGTTTTAAGCAGTGTAGTTGGACAGTACTGGCGGGGTTTGCACACGGCAGACGCCGCCAAAATAACCATGTCTTATCGATTTGATCACCTACAGAAAATGAAACTGTTGGTTCAAGTCCACGATGCCACAGTTACTCAGACGTTCGGGCTTACGCTCGCCGGACGCGACTAACCGAATTCGCCGAAAACCAAGCCGGACATTCACTTCTTAGTACGCTCCAGTAGCTGACGGACTTCGCACTCAAACAGCTCGCATAACTTTTCAATGGCGTCCAAATTCACGGGAAAATTAACCAATAGATTCAAAGCAATTTAACTGCCTCACGCAGACAATGATGAACCGGCTTCAGATACCTACCACCTCAACAATTGATGGCCCGCTCAATGTAGCTGCTACCCAGAGATATAGGGAAATTGATGATTTTGATGCCATAGATTGATAGCATCGCCACTTAAATAACCCATGGGTATGCTGCAACCCTGGATGGACCATCATCGATAAGACGCTGCCATAGGCACGATCAATCACGGCCTTAAACTTATCAGACGCATGCTCTATTTAGTCACCACTGAATGGATACATGAATACGGTATGACCCGGTTTCTGCCAGCACCTCACATAAAAATACTTAGCGATACAGATTAGCGAAAAAATATCCACTGGGCTAAGATGAACCGGCGCGTATTGTTGATGCATTGCCTGTTCATCTTTCCAACATGTCACTGCGTTCTGCAAACACGGGATGTAGAAACAGTGAAATCTGTAACCTGTAATGGGGTTGGAAAATCGATGTACGCGAATTCAACACTGCCGCCTTCATCATTCCTGATGACCGAGTTAAGAACGGTGACGATCTGTTAGCGCCGGTGTGAAAGCGCGGTTAATCACCGCGGTTTGATTTAGAAAAAATTTCAACGCTGAGCCCGTTGTTGTAACACACAATATTCTCGCAAGATTTTTTCCACGAAAAATTCTCGTCGGTTCGATTAGTTTGCCGGTCTAGCACTGATGTGCTGTGTGGATCTTTCGTGATTTCTCTAGAACGGCAATTCGCCGTCATACAGCAGCGACAAGTTGTCTTGTTGAGTCAAATCTGGCCATTAGATTTTCTGGTCTCGCTCTTGTTGACGCGAGTGATCAATCAGCGTTTCACTCTGATTCTCCCAGACCATCCCACCCCATCTGTTGAAAAAATCGTGGGCTGCAAGCAACTACACGGAGCCTCAAGTGTCCATTAATTCAAGCAACGAAGGTGTCTTAATGATCCTATCTCTGACATAGCCGGCTGAACAGGCTCTTCTGAACAACACACCGGTGGATTCAGGCTCAATTGTCTTTGTAGCAATGCTCATTGCCGAAGTTTCAGGGTTCGAACCCAGAGTCGCTCAATAATAATCAGTAACAAGAACGCCTTTCATCAGCTCAACTGACAGCATTTCCAATGCTGCGACTACTTGTTGATCAGTGCGCTCGGGAGAAGTATCTTCCGCATGAAATTGGACAATGCTCAGGCCAGAATTGCCGGATGCTTCTAGCAAAGCACCAAAGTACAAATCCTGCGTCATCACTATAAAGTCATTCGATGGCGCGTAGCTTGCTCGCTGGGAATCAGGGGCCGAGACATCGCCGACTTGCGATCAATGGATTGCCTCAATGCCTGCCCTGAGTTAGAAAAAATACCCATCGTGGCGACAGGTTCATGTTCAGCAGCACTCACATACTGTTGCAAGCACAATCTCGCGTTACTGAGACAACCACGCCGCATATTGAAGGGCTTAAAGAATGTCTTCACACTCAAGATACGGGAAGTCCGTCAGCACATCTTTCCCTCACGCAGAGTGGCGCTATCACATTTCCATCAATTGCTGGCAGCGGTGGTCGAATCGCCAAACCATAAAAGCGCTCTTCCTATCCATTTTCAACCGATCATGGCATCCAATGGGCAGAGTAAATATTGCAGCGAACGCAATGCGGCTAACCACCTGATTCCCTCGCTTGCGCGTCAGTACCTAAAGCGCCAGCTACTTTATGTGACCAAGTCCAGGAATACGCTTGCCCGCTCTATCAGGCGGCTCAAAAGAAAGCTCGTATCAAGGTATCGCTTTGGGGGCAGATGCAAAGCCATTTTTTGAGTGTAGCATTACCAGACTGGGAAACCTTGCTACGATTGATCGCCAAGCAGGGTGCAACCTTAGTGATATCGACAGCACCGGACACCGGATGAGCTAGCCATGTGCGGTTAGACCCAAACCCCGAACCCCTGATTTGTTTCACTACAATCTCACTACAGAACTAAGCGAGTTTTCAAAAAATAGAAAACACGTGCTGCTGTGCCGAAAACCGCAACCATCCGCTGTTGCTCGATTTTCTAAAACTGGGCGGGAAGTGCTGCTTCAAGCTTAACCTTTGAGTCGGGCTAGCGGCATAGCCTCAGCCCTCTGACCACGTCCGAAAGACCTATGTTTCTACGTTAACACTAATTCTTTATCCCGGATTGCCTATCTGGGCAACCCGGCCTTGGTTAACCCTTGCAGCAAGTGTTGCCGATGCTGCTTCATCAGGTAAGGAGACTCTTCACTTTCAATCTCTGCAGAAAAGTCAGCCTTATGTGTGAGTATTTCTGCATTGATCCATTCTGCCTCTTCAATTTCACCTAGCTGCCCGTAAGTGGCTGACAGCGATAGCAAACCGATATAGAAAGAAGGGTTAGTATCATAGACAGCCTCCAGTGCTACTCGCGCATCGTCGTAGCGCCTTAATTGATAGAGTATATGTCCTTCAACCCATTTGTAGGTAAATGGCACTATCGGGTTTAAGAACTTAGCTTTGTAAACAGCTTCGAGCGCCTCATCCAGCTCACCTTTAAAACCCAGAGTCTGTGCCAGCACAGCAAAACCATCTGCGTAGTTCGGGTCTATGGAAATAGACTTTCTGGCAGCTGCGATTGCCAGGTTGTATTCCCTATTGGCCAAATGCAAAACAGCTCTGGCAAACTGTGTTTGTGGCAGCGACGGATCCAGTGTATCCGCCTTGTCGGCGTATTCAAGGCCTATACGAATGGACTCGGGATCAGGTTCGGCAAACTGAAACACAACTTCACGGCCGAAACTCAGTGCCATGTTGGCATAAGGGCGGGCATAGTTCGGATCGGCCCTAATTGATTGTAAAAAGTAGTCACGTGCAGAAGATACCCCTTCATCTGTAAACTGACTAAAAGGATGCAGCCCCCTTAGTAGTAGATCATAGGCTTCGGGAGATACCTCACGATGCTGCAATAACCGCTGCCATTCGGTTTCGGTCAGCTCTATCGAAAGTGATGCCACTATGTGACGGGTTATTTCATCCTGTACACGCAGCAAATCTTTCATATCGCGATCAATTTTGTCCGACCATACGTATGAATTATCACTGGTTCGAATCAGATGGACATTGATTCGCAGCTGATCCAATAAACGTCTGACGCTACCGGAGAGTACATAGTCTACCGGTAGCTGCTGTGTCAGTTGTTCTATGTTGTCATGCTGGTCTCTGAAGCGAAAGCTGCTTTCGCTTGCGATCACAGTCAGGCCGGACACCCGTGAAATTTCGGTCACGAGATCATCGCTGATGCCATCGCTCAGGTAAGTCTGATCCGGGCTTTCACTGAGATCGCGAAAAGGGATGACGGCAATGGAATACTGTTGTTGAAAGTTTCTCAGCGGTTTTTCGTTTGCGGTTAAAGTGTGTTGTTCCAATAGATTGCCGTTTTTTTGGACTACGCCCTGGCCAGAATGTGTCGGTTGAGTTGTTTGTTGAGTAAAACGCCAGGTAGTTGCAATCAGAACCGTAATGGCTAACATTGCCGCACGTAACCAGATGCTGCGCCTTTGTACAAAACAAGTGGTCGCAGGTACGTGTGTAGACACAACTGCCGCTGGTGAAATAGCAATTTCGTCTTCAGGGTTAGAGTTTCCAACTGTGTTGGATTGACGAATAGAGTGATACAGCCGGGAGAGTTCAGGACCCGGTGTTACGTCCAACTGGGTAGCTAATGCGGTCCGGCAGGTCTCATACTGTCGAAGTGCGGCTATTCGATCACTGTTTTTCAAATAATACTTCACAAGCCATATATGTGCTTTTTCATTCTCGGGCTCAACAGTCAGTAAAGCTTTGGCCAGACACTTAACTTCGCTGCTATCGACTGATCCGACGTCCAGAAATTTTTCCAGTGCGCTGCGGTACTGATTTGCATAGCTGGTGCGTTGCTCTACAAGCCAACGATCAAATTCCGCATCCACTGACGGGAAGTTGTGCAGAAATTTCCCGCGTTCTAATGCTCGAATTTTATTAAGGGCTCCTGCCGGACTGGTTTGTTCTTCAAGATCGCGTAATTTATCTACATCCAGCTCAAGCCTTGTCGGGTCCAGTGTCAGTTGATCGGCTTTGGAAAGAATCAGTGGGTTGTTCTTATTGTCAATCTGTTTGCGCAGCGCAGACAGGCATTGGCGAAGATTGGTTTTGGCGAAAGTAAGCTCGGTATCGCTCCATAGCAGCGTGGCAATGCGGTCTCGCGAACAGGTACGGTTACGCGAAAGTGCCAGATAGGCCAGCAGGGCTTTAGATTTTTTCGCAGAGATAGCCAGGCTCGCACCTGTGCTAGTGCGCAGTTCAAACTCCCCCAGTAGATTTAGTCTGAATACACTCTTGTTTCCGCTTGAGGATTCCATATCCTAATCCTTCACTACGTTTGAAAGCAGCATAACAACTTAAATACAAATTCACAGCGCTAGTGGATTTTTAATGGGCATATTCAATCGCAGTAGCAGCTTTTCGGGGATTTTACGCTGTTTTTACGCTGTTTTTACGCCGAGTAATGCGGCGTTATTGATAGGGTTCTTGTACGTTGATCGTGGCTGCAGGTTTGAAGGTTGGTGGTTGCTTGTCCTGCGGCTCTTCACTCAACTTTTAGGTAACTTAATCAACTTTTAGGTAGCTTACATTATGAATCAATTCTGGAGAACCCTCGCGGTGGCCGCTCTTTCTTCGCTAATTCTGGGAGGAACTGCGATTGGTGGCAGTAGTGATGGGAAATTGCGCAAATTTGTGATTTCGCTAAATTCTGATGATGGAATGAGAGTGTCCGATGCGCAAATGCTCGCCACCAATACTGAAGAAAGTACTCTGCCGGAACGAATGTACAGTGTTGCCTTGCAAGAGGAATTTCGGGCTCCACAAACTTGGTTTGTCGCTGTCAATGCACCCGATATGAATGCCGTGGAGCAGTATCTTTCTGCTCTGAATATAGAGCCGAAGAGCATCTATGAGTCGTTGTTTGTCAATTCGCCTGAACACGGCGGCGGGCCCAAGGCCGGTGCGGCTCCAAAAGATGGTCACAATGTATACATGATACAGCGGGATCTGCCTGGTATCGGTTTAGCACCACCAGAGCAATTGTTGGCGGTCTCCAAACGTTCACAAAAAATTATTGAATCACTGGATGGGAAGGTCGAATGGGATCATTCGTTTCTAACATCAGAAGGAACGTTTTGCGTTTATCGCGCTGGTGATCCTTCGATGATAGAAGAGCATGCACGCATAGCCAGCATACCCGCTAATCCGATTACTGAAGTAGAACATATTGTTCGCAATTTCAGTTTCTAATTCTGGCGGGTTATACAGAATATGGGTCTGTTTTGTTGTTAAGCGTGACATTGCAGCTGACGCAAAGCTATGACGAGTATTAGCGGGCGCAAGGACGCGCCTTCTATTCAAATAGAATTGCACGGAAACTTGCACGTTGAGTTTGCTTGTTAGGTAGTTACAGCGCCTGCGTAGGCTTCTATCAGTCACTGCCGGAAAACAACAATTAGAGAATATTGATCGACACAACCATCGGATTTGGTTGGTAAAAACATCCATCTGGTTAAATGCAATGAAAATTCAAGAAGGAATTATTATGAAAACACTTGGTAAACTGTCAATATCAATTTTGTGCGCAAGTATGGCATTAACTGCTCGTGCGGATATCGTTACTGACTGGAATATTGTTGCGACGGATATAATTTACGACGCAATAAAACCACCACCACCGGCTTATCGGGCTTTGGCAATGGTTCAAACGAGTGTCTATGTTGCGGCTAACGCAATTACTAAAAAATACGCGCCATTAATCGATGTTTCCGCCACAAAACATGCGTCCATAGAAGCTGCTGTTGCCTCTGCAAGCCGAGAATCGTTGATTGCCTTGCTGCCTGACCATGCCGAAGCGATTGACACGATATATCAAACTGAAATTGCCAAATTGCCTAACGACGAAACGCTTACAGCGGGTATTGAAGTGGGTATCAACGCTGCTCGAGCTGTGGCTGAAATGCGTTCTGGTGACAAACCCTCGCTTGCCAATGACTATCGACCTGTGACCACTGCAGGGATATATGTGCCAACTATCGTTCCTGCGGCAGTAGGATGGGCCGAATCCCGTGACCCCTGGGCGCTGGAAAGCACCAGTCAGTTTCGCCCCGGGCCGCCTCCAGAGTTATCCAGCAAACGCTGGGCGGATGATTACAATGAAATACTGCAACTCGGTGCGGCAGATAGCACTGCGCGTACCGATGAACAGACGGCCGCAGCACTGTTCTGGCAGGCGACCGCCCCCAAGGTGTATTTCCCCGTGGTTCGATCCATTACCGCTCAGCCGGGGCGCGACCTGACTCGCAATTCCCGTGTGCTAGCTGCAGCGAGTCAGGCAGGTGACGATGCGCTTGCGGCTGTTTTCGATGCCAAGCACACCTATCAATTCTGGCGTCCCTTCACTGCGATTCGTAACGGTGATCAGGACGGTAATGAAGCAACCACCAGACGTGCAGACTGGAATCCTCTGATCAGCACACCTATGCATCCCGAGTATCCATGTGCGCACTGCATCGTCGCTTCAGCCATTGGTAACGTGATTAGAATTGACTTGGGCTCCGAGCCTGTTCCGATGCTGAAAACATCCAGCCCTGCAGATGCTGATGTTACTCGGAGCTGGGACAGTGTTGACGCCTTTATTCAGGAAGTTTCGAATGCCCGTATCTGGGAGGGAGTCCACTACCGTAACTCTGCAGAAGTCGCGCAAACAATGGGTCAGAAAGTTGCAGGAGCAGTAGCAGAGTCGTTGTCGATGCGGTAGCCATATATTCGCTGTCGCAATAGTCCCGATTCATATCATTCCGCGTGTGGGTGTTGTAAAAGTCATTGCCTTGCTGTTGCAGCAGAAATTCCGACGCGTGAGCGAGTCTAACTTCGGCTTTTCAACTTGCTTACGCTTCGGGCTTTCTGCAAAAAACGTAACGCAGGATTTTACGACACCTTCCGGCTTTGGGGAGGGCCGTGTCCCAACGCTATGGAAAGTGCCCACCGCAATTAGTACGAACTAATTCAGCGATTCAATCCTCTTGAATATTCAATTATCAGATAGTTCTTTTTGTTTTGGACAGTTGCGTAAACCGACTTCTAGATCTCAGACTTTTCGAGTAATACTTTTGAGGAAAAACCCTGCGTCCCCAGATCTTCACGAACGTGATACAAACGCCCCGTCTCGACATTTGCGTCGAGGTGGCCATTGAGAATGAACTGGTAGTTCTCTTTCAAATCCAGTTCGGTTGTAAATCGGTCAGTTGCATCAACAAAGCCACTCAGACTGTATCCGTGTACACGTGCTATCGCTCTACCGCCGGCAAAAGATCTTGGGCTTGGCGACAGCTTTCTAGTGGTAGTGGTAGTGGTAGTGGTTTTCTTGCATCGAGCACCGCTACCTAGGTTGTTGAAGTCAAAGCACTGCAACCGCAGAGCATGGCAACACTTGTACAAATGGCACGAGACGTCTATCCCCATGACACATTCGGCAACGAGCTGTAGGCAATCTCGGTTAAAAACCATGACGACACAGCGGAGTAAGACGAGCAAGACGAGCAATCTAAATCAATGATTGAACAGGGTGTTAGCGATTCGAATGACAAGGCCAAGGCCGTTGGCTAACTCGATTACGTTTCGACAGACTGGGAATCAGAACGCGTGGAAATAGTACGCGCCGTGGAGGACACAGACTTTTTTCAAACTATTCGCGGTGGTCTGGTTGTAGGTTTGTATAGCCAAAAAGCAGTATGGGAACTGCTCGGTTACGAAGGTTCCTGATTTGAAAAACGCGGGTATTTGTTTCGCAGCATTGATGATTTTATGTGGCTATGGGTTCACTCAGAAACACACGCTCTCCATCAATCCAACCCGTTTGAGGAATAAATACCAAGACTGCTCCCTATGATTTAAACGATAACGCTGTAATGGTTATCATCGGTGCCGGTGGTGGCACCCTGGCCAATGAATTTGCCCAGAAAGGCATTGATGTCCTCGCGTTTGAAGCCGGTGGCCGACATCTGCCTCCGGATTACCTGAACGATGAATGGGCCAGATTCAGTCAACTGGCCTGGACCGATATGCGCACTGCCTCGGGTAGTTGGCGCGTCGCCAAAGACTTTGTCAACCTCTTGGCCAGGATTGTCAAGGCAGTCGGTGGTTCCACGGTTCACAGGGCAGGTGCATCCTTGCGCCTACAGGGTAAACGATCGACCCCGCACAGGTAGTGCGCTTCGCCTGATTTTGACGCTTTGTAGTCCACCAACACCACCGGTTTATTCGGTGGGCCCCCTCGGCGTATCCATAACGCGCTTTGTGTTCTGGGATTGTCTTTATCGGTTTTTAACACTCGGATTGAGCAATCCAGTGCTCTGCAACAGTCTATGACTGATCAAGCCGATGACAGGCCACGCTATGCTGCTGCCCCGCATCTTGTCCAAGGCTTTGCTCTGTGCGTATGAGCGGCCGTTCATGCAACTCAGAATGCTGCTTAAGTTCCGGCTCGGTGGTTCTGCAAATATCGCTTACTAGTGGACAACGACTGGCAAAACGACAACCCGCCGGCAGGTTCATCGCATTCGGTACATCACCCTGAATTACGATGCGTTTTTTTCTTTGTCGCAGCTCCCGATCTGCCGATGGGACTGCTGACAACAGTGCCTGAGTGTAAGGGTGCAGTGGATTGTTGAACAGGCTTAGCCTGTCAGCGTATTCAACAATTTTGCCCATATACATAACGGCAATAGAATCGCACATGTGCTGCACCACGCCCAGATCATGGGAAATGAACAGATAGGTTAAAACATAGTCTTGTTGTAATTTTCTCAGCAGGTTTAATATTTGTGCCTGTACTGCCACGTCCAGTGCTGATACCGGTTCATCGCAGATAATGAGTTCAGGCTTGGTAACCAACGCTCTGGCAATACCGATACGCTGACGCTGACCGCCTGAGAATTGATGCGGAAACAGTTTTTTCTGTTCAGGTCGCAGCCCAACCGATTCAAACATCCGATCGACAATGCCTTGATGATCTGCTTTGGGTACCGTCTGAAGACTCTCCAGCGGTTCGCGTACGATGTCTTGAGCCTTCAGTCGCGGATTAAGGCTCGAATAGGGATCCTGAAAAATGAATTGCATCCGAGCGCGGGCAACGCGCAGCTCCTCATCACTGAGTGCCAGCCAATCGGTATCGCCAAGTTTGATGGCTCCTTGGTGCGCCTTAACCAATTGCGCAACGGCCAGCGCAGCGGTGGTCTTGCCAGAGCCACTTTCACCCACCAATGCCAGCGTTTCTCCCCGGCGGATCGTGAACGAGATATCGTCGACCGCGTTCAACCAGAGTTTGGGGGTAAACGGTCCGCGTTTGACAGGAAACCGCACCCGCAGATTTTCAACCTGTAACAACACTGCAGATTCGAGCACAAGGTTTTTCGACGGGCCAGCCGTTGACTTAACCGTCGCCCCAGCTTTCGAGTCCGACGGTGACGCACCCTCGCCTTGCTCTGCGTATTCCTCGCTCACAGTGTTTCAGCCCGCCAGCAAGCCGATATCTGACTCTTGTCAAAGCGCTGCTCGATGGGACGTTCGCGTAGGCATCGCTCTACAACACGATCGCAACGCGATGCAAACAGGCATTCGTTCTTACCAAATTCCTGCAAACCAGGAACAATGCCACTCACTTCAGTCAGGGGCGGTCGATGTTCGTCCAATGTTGTGACCAGATGCGGTACACAGGCAATCAGGCCTTTAGTGTAAGGGTGACGCGGATGATCCAGTACTGTGTTTACATCGCCTTCTTCGATTTTGCGGCCAGCATACATAACAATCATACGATCTGCCATCTCAGCCACTACCCCCATGTCGTGCGTGATCATGATGATGGCGGTACCCATGTCCTGTCGTAAGTCCTCCAGCAAATCAAATATCTGCGCTTGAATCGTGACATCCAGTGCGGTGGTCGGCTCATC
>CALFBL010000190.1 GCA_937951695.1 uncultured Granulosicoccaceae bacterium
ATTCAAACTCCAATCCGACCACCATGAGCACCTCGGTAACGATGTGGATGCCGAAGAACGCGAATTTGTGTTGGGTGAAATGAAGGCCCCGCTGGATGTGGACTCGCTGGTGCGTTCTATTCCCAAAGGCGCTGAGCAACAGGCCTATATGATTTCGATGATGGGCATGACGCTCGACACTCAGGAAGAAGCCAAATTTCTCGACTCGTTCCGCAAAGGGTTAGGTATTTCGGAAGACACAGCCAATGCCATTCATACCCAGTTGGGTGCACCGGTTCTCTATGGCTAGCGAGGTAGCGTGTATAGATACTTCAGCGGTTGATGGTCAATGACATCAGCCGCTGAACATTTTCTATTGGTGGACGAGGTTAGTCTGGCTACCGATGAAGAGGGATACCTGCTTCGCCGCACTGATTGGTCTCGCGATGTTGCGGTTACCATGGCAGCGCTTGATCAAGTCGAATTAACGGACAGTCATTGGGAAGTGATTCAGCTGCTGCAAGAGTACTACGACAATTACGAAATCGCCCCGGCGATTCGAATTTTGACCAAAGCAGTGGGCAAGAAGCTGGGTAAAGACAAAGCCAACAGCCGGTACCTGTACCAACTGTATCCGCAAGGCCCGGCGAAGCAAGCATGTCGTTACGCCGGTTTACCCAAGCCCACCGGGTGTGTCTAGCCACCTATGCGTCGCAAGGGTGTGATCTATCACTGATTTGAGCTGCTGACATGGGCGAATTCATAGCTCCACTGGTGCTGGTATCGATCGTCGTGCTAACCCTCGGTTCGCTTTTTCGTCTATGGCGACTGATTCGCACACCGGTGCAGCGATACATTGCGATATCGCCTGCGCCGGCTACCCGGTTTGGTGTTCTCAGTGCTTTGTTAGCGGAATCGTTTTTTTTCCCCACGCTGTTTCGCGCATCGGTGTGGACCTGGTTATTTGGTTGGGTGTTTCATGTTTGTCTGTTATTGACGCTGATCATTCACCTGCGTTTTTTCTCGATTACGCCTCCACTGTTGGTCGCATGGTTTATGCCCTATACCAGTTACGTATCGTGGGGCCTGGTGGCCGGGTTGACCGGATTGCTCGCTCGTCGGTGTCTGGTAGATCGTCTGCGCTACATATCCACGCCCGCTGATTACTTGCATTTGCTGCTACTGCTGGCCATTGCAGTGTTGGGCATGTTTCTCTCGCAGTCGGATTCGGTGAACGTGTACGAACTCATTTTGTATGTGCAAAGCTTGCTTCGCTTGTCGTCGGCGCATTTGTCGTCAAACCTGCTGTTGGCGTTGCATGTACTCGGTGCCTGCGTTGTGTTTTGCGTCTATCCGTTTTCCAAATTGTTTCACGGGCCTTTGTCGTGGTTCAATCCAACGCGGAGCCAACCGAGGCGATCTCGCTCATGATACTCAAGCCCGATGCAATGGCGCACAGCAAGCCTCACCTTGCCAGTGCAGAGCAGCAAGAGACGTTAGGTTTTGCGCCAACGTTATCGGACAACTGGCACAGTGAAGCCATCGAGCTACTGGGCGAGAAAGTCTCCGAGTCTCGCGCTTTGCGCGTGGCGATGGATGCATGCATGAAGTGCGGGGCTTGCACAGACAAATGCCATTATTTTCTAGGCACCGATGACCCAAACAACATGCCTGTCGCACGTCAGGATTTAATGCGCAGCGTGTACCAGCGCCACTATACGTTTACCGGGAAGTATTTGCCCTGGCTGGTCGGGGCAAAAGAGCTGGACGAGGACATGCTGGATCGATGGTACACCTACTTCCATCAATGTTCTCAGTGTCGACGTTGTTCGGTGTATTGCCCGGTGGGTATTGACACCTCGGAAGTCTCGATGGCAGGACGCGATATTCTGGCATCCATCGGGATGGGCCAAAAGTACGTCAACCAAATTATTGGCAAGGTCAATAGCAAAGGCAACAATCTGGGGCTACCGGGGCCAGCGTTGGCCGATACGTTGCTGGGTCTGGAGGAGGATGTGCTGGAAGAAACCGGCTTGCCGGTCCGATTTCCCTTGGATGACTCGAGTGCCGAGCTGTTGTTGGTGGCGCCTTCCGCTGATTTTTTTGCCGAGCCGCATGTTGATGGCCTGATTGGGTACGCGAAGGTATTGCATCAGGCAGGCATTTCATGGACTCTCAGTACACACGCTTCGGAGGCTGCAAATTTTGGATTGTTTGTGGGCAGCGAACCGCATACAAAAACCATGGCGAGCCGCATTCGCGACGCGGCATTACAGTTGGGTGTTAAGCGGCTGGTGTTTGGTGAGTGCGGCCATGCGTGGCGGGTGGCGCAAAATTTTCTGCCCGACTGGGTTGATCTGGATTTTCTAGATGCCGCTTACCCGCGGCCTCAGCACATCGCAGAAGTTACGCATGAGCTGTGGAAAACCGGTCGTATACAGTTCGATCCAAGTAAAAACGCAGAGCGAACCGTAACGTTTCACGATTCGTGTAACGTAGCACGAGCAACGACACTGGGCAACACGCGTAACGGTCACTTTACGGTGCCTCGGGATCTGCTCAAAGCCAGTTGTGATAATTTTGTCGAAATGTCCCGCGCCACAACACATCAGAGCACATTCTGTTGTGGCGGCGGTGGGGGCTTGCTGACCGATGAACTATTGGAGCTGCGCATAAAAGGCGCTACGCCACGTATGAATGCCCTCGCACAGGTGGTTAAAGAGCATCAAGTGACGCATATGGTTGCGATGTGCGCCATTTGTAAAAGTCAATTTTCAACGGTGTTCCCGGAATTCGATTTGAGCTTTGATGCGGTATTAAGTCTGCACCAAGTGCTTGGGGACGCCCTGGTTATGGGGTCTGTGCGATGAGGACGATCCCGATTCGGCCCGTGTCAGACCACGGCCTGGAGCCTGTGAATACCTGCTCAACCTCATCGTTGTTCGCATTGCAAGTGTTGGATGAGAGTATGGCGCCAGAATTTAAACCGGGCCATGTTGTGGTCGTGGACAGCAGCGCGCGGTTAAAGCCTGGGTCTTTCGTGCTCGCTCGGGTAGTGCGCAACGAGTCTGAGTCAACCTCGGTCGCTAGGCTGTCCAGCGTTAATAAACCCACGGCAACAGAGCTTGGGGTGTTAAGACGCTGGCAACCTGTCGATGGTCAGAACGTTGTTTTAGAGGCGTTGAATCGAAGCTGGGCAAATGAGACGGTCGACATGCGATGTGTGAACGTTCTCGGTGTGGTCATCCAACGCGCCGCTCGTCGGCGCAAGGATCGTACTCACTATCGTTGACTTACGATGTGTTGACGGGTTTATTACCCGTCAGATGACCTTGAGTTATCTCAAATAATGCGGATTCATTCTTCAGTGACCTTAATGCGTTCGCTTATTTGAACTCGTGCGGTTTCTTCGGTAAGCTCGTCTATCATCCGATGAAAAGCGGGCAAGGCGATAAACACAACCACCTGCGTCTAGTAGTCAATCGGTAATACCCCGGGTTATCAAAATTACGGCACTCTGTTCATCTGTTTAATCAAGAGGTTCGCACTGAATGGCCAAAGCTATCCACTCCATGGTTCGTGTAACTGACGAGGCGCGTTCAGTCGCTTTTTACGAGAGAGCGTTTGGTCTGAAGGTGGTGGATCGTCTCGATTTTTCCGGTTTCACGCTTGTCTATCTCAGTAATTCCGAAAGTGAATTTGAACTGGAATTAACCGTCAACAAAGACCAGAGCGAACCCTACGAATTGGGTTCGGGTTACGGACATTTTGCGGTATCGGTCGAAGACGTAACCGCCGAACATCAGCGCTTTGAATCCCTGGGGTTGAACCCGAGAAAATTGGTGGAATTTGCCCCTGATGGTGTGTTGGTCGGCCGGTTCTTCTTTGTGGTAGACCCGGACGGTTATGAAATTGAAGTACTTGAACGAGGCGGTCGTTTTAAATAAATAACAAAGCGGAGACAGTGTAATGACAGCGGAAACTTTTATTCGCATCGATAAACATCCTGAAAAAAACGGGATGACTCGACGGGAATTATTGAAAAGCGCAACAGCGCTGAGTGCAGCGTTTGTGGTGGGCCCAGGCTTTTTGGCGGCCAGCAACGCGGCGTGGGCAACCGAAGTAGAAGCGTTAAAACCGGAAACATTCGCAACGCTTGTACAAATGGCGCGCGACATTTATCCGCACGATCATGTGGGCGATGAATTCTATGTCAACGCGGTCAAAGGGTATGACACGAAAGAGGCAGCGCCAGATATCGAGCAGGGCATAAGGCTGCTGAATGCCGCTGCGAGATTAAAGCAGTACGACAACTACCTGTCTATAGGCTGGGAGCGCGATCGAGTAAAAGTACTCGAAACCCTGCAAAGCACGCCTTTTTTCCAGCGAATTCGAGGAGGTTTGGTCACCGGGCTTTATAACCAAAAAGCACTGTGGCCGTTGTTTGGCTATGAGGGAGAGAGCTTTTCGCAAGGCGGTTATCTCGACCGTGGTTTCAACGACATCAACTGGCTGTAAGCCACAACTTCTGGAGAGATATAATGGCTGCACCGTTTGAATTAAATGACAACAACGTCGTAGTGATCATCGGTACTGGCGCGGGTGGTGGCGTATTGGCAAACGAACTGGCTCAACAAGGTGTCAGTGTCGTGGCCCTGGAAGCCGGCGGACGCTACTTGCCTCAGGACTATGTCAACGATGAGTGGGAGAGCTTCGGCCAATTGGCCTGGACGGATCCGCGCACCACATCGGGGGACTGGCGCGTGGCGAAAGATTTTGCTGGCTTACCGGCCTGGATTGTCAAAGCCGTGGGGGGGTCCACCACGCACTGGGCCGGCGCTTCCTTGCGCTTTCAGGCACACGAATGGAAGAGCGCTACTCACTACGGTGAGGTTGAGGGCGCGAACTTATTAGACTGGCCGATTGACGCAGCCGAAATGGCACCTTGGTACGAGAAGGCGGAAGAGAAGCTACGTGTAACACGCACCGGTGGCCGAGAGGGTTTGCCCGGATGCAACAACTATCTGGTGTTCGAAAAAGGCGCCAAGGCCTTGGGCTACGAAGAAGTCAGTACCGGTCGTATGGCCATAAACTCTGAACCCAATGATGATCGCTTGGCCTGTCGGCAAACCGGTTTTTGTTTTCAAGGGTGTAAGTGGGGTGCTAAATGGTCATCGGCTTACACCGACATTCCGCGTGGTGAAGCCACGGGCAATCTCGAAGTCAGAGATCGTGCTCAGGCTGCACGCATTCTTCACGGTGACGATGGTAAGGTTACTGGCGTGGAATACTTTGACCAAGATGGCAATCTGCAAATGCAGCAAGCACGGGTGGTTTGTGTGGCGGGTAATTCCTATGAAAGTCCACGTTTATTGTTGAATTCAGCGTCTTCCATGTTCCCGGACGGATTGGCGAATTCCTCAGGTCAAGTAGGCCGCAACTACATGCGCCATATGACGGCTTCGGTTTACGGCATCTTTGATAAGCCGGTCAAAATGTGGCGGGGCACCACCATGGCTGGCATCATTCAGGATGAAGCCCGTCACGATCCATCGCGCGGGTTTGTCGGTGGCTACGAGATGGAAACCTTGGCCCTGGGCTTACCGTTCATGGCAGCTTTCCTCAATCCCGGGGCTTGGGGGCGTGAATTCACAACGGCACTGGATTCTTATGAAAACATGGCTGGGATGTGGATTGTCGGTGAAGACATGCCGCAGGAAACCAATCGAATTACTTTAAGCGATTCGGTGAAAGATCAATTCGGGCTACCGGTGGTGGACGTGCATTTCAGTGATCATCCGAACGATATTGCGATGCGCAATCATGCGTATCAGCAAGGTTCGGCGATCTATGACGCCGTGGGTGCGACACGCACCCTGCCCACGCCTCCGTATCCTTCGACGCACAACCTGGGCACCAATCGAATGTCGGAAAACCCCGGTGACGGTGTGGTGAATCAGTGGGGCCGCGCGCACGATATATTGAATCTGTATGTGTCGGACGGCTCGCAGTTTACCTCGGGGGCGGCCGAAAACCCAACCCTGACCATTGTCGCTTTAGCCATGCGTCAAGCAGATCACATCGTCGGAGAGTTAGCGAGTAAAAATCTGTAAGTGATGTAAAACGAGGTGCATTCCCCACGCGCCCATGGCGGTTGCGTGGGGGATGAGAGGCCGGTGTAGGATCAGCGCGAGGATAACCCCAGCGCTGCTTGTCCGGCCTAACAATTGGCTCGATTATTTACTCAAACCGGTCAGTGGAACCTTCAACACCGGATTGCCATCGGCATCGGTGGGTAGTTCACCTGCGCGCATATTGACTTGCAACGATGGGATGATCAGCTTT
>CALFBL010000191.1 GCA_937951695.1 uncultured Granulosicoccaceae bacterium
GAGTTAATGCGCTTTCAGCAAGGTATCGCTGTGGCAGGTACACACGGTAAAACCACCACCACCAGTTTGGTCGCATCGTTGTTGACCACTGGTGAGCTTGATCCAACTTACGTGATAGGTGGCCGATTAAACAGCTCATCCACCAACGCCTATCTAGGACAGTCGGATTGGCTGGTCGCTGAGGCCGATGAAAGCGATGCCTCGTTTTTGCACTTACAGCCGGTGATCTCTATTGTCACCAACATCGATGCCGATCATCTGGATACCTACGACGGCGATTTTGAAAAACTCAAAGCAACGTTTGTTGAGTTTCTGATGCACCTGCCGTTTTACGGCCTGGCTATCGTGTGCATCGACGATGAACACGTGCAGGACATAATGGCACGCGTCGCCCGTCCGGTACGCACCTACGGGTTTAGCGAAGGCGCAGACATTCGCGCTCACAAGATTCGTCAAAGCGGTCAACGGATGATTTTTGATGTCGCCGTGCGAGACGGTGGAGAATTAACTGATGTCGTACTGAATTTGCCGGGACGGCATAACGTGTTGAACGCTCTGGCGGCCATCGCGGTGTCTTTGGAACTACAGGTCGGCACCGATGCCATTCGTCGAGCATTGATCAACTTTGAGGGTATCGGGCGGCGTGTGCAGTCGCACGGACTACTGCCGTGTTCCGAAGGTGGGCACGCTACCTTATACGACGACTACGGGCATCACCCCACTGAAGTGGCCGCCACGCTGTCGGCAATCCGTGGCGGTTGGCCTGAGAAACGTTTGGTGGTGGTATTCCAACCGCATCGATATACCCGCACACGCGATTTGTTCGAAGACTTCGCCGAAAGTCTATCCGCGGTGGACGTATTGATACTCACTGAAGTGTATTCAGCGGGTGAGGAGCGCATCACGGGCGCAGACGGTCGAGCGCTAGCGCGGGCAATTCGAACGCGCGGGGCGGTTGATCCGATCTTCGTTGAAAGCATCGACGATGTGCCCGAATCGTTAGGCCGAATCATGCACGATGGGGATCTTGTCCTGACGCTGGGCGCTGGCAGTGTTGGTGCGCTAGCGGCCTCTTTGCCGGTGTACTTCGGTGCTGAGGTGTTGCATGGTTAATGTAACCCGGATCAATAAGACTCGCCCCGATGCGTCTCGTTCGACTAAGAGCCGTGCGGTTGAGGCGGGCTCTGGTGAGGTTGCTATGGTGACACGACCTACCCAAACCACGTTGAGAAAGCGGTTCGGTAGAGTCGCTGTGGTCTATGGCGGTTGGTCTGCTGAGCGCGAAATCTCATTGATGAGTGGTCAGTGTGTGTTTGACGCTCTGGTTGCCGCAGGCGTTGATGCCCATCTGGTCGACGCTGACAAAAACCTGATTGCAGAATTGCGCGCTCGAGAATTCGATCGTGCATTTCTGATATTGCACGGGCGCGGTGGTGAAGATGGATGCGTACAAGGCGCGCTGGAGCTTGCTGAGATTCCTTATACCGGTAGCGGTGTTATGGCTTCGGCTTTGTCGATGGACAAACATCGCGCGAAATTATTGGCCACCGCTGCGGGTGTGAAAACCCCGGAGGCGTACTGTGTCACAACACTGGTTGAAGCGAACAGTGCCGCCCAGGCGATCGGCTTGCCGGTGGTTATCAAGCCCACCGAGGAAGGTTCGAGTATCGGAGTGTCGTTGGTACATGAACAGGCCGATATCGACTCTGCCTTTATCGTAGCGAGTAAGCACGGGAAGGTCTTGGTGGAAAAACTGATGACGGGAATGGAAGTGACCGCCGCTGTGGTCGCAGGCGTTGTCTTGCCACTGATTAGCATGCGCGCAGAGTCTACCTTCTACGATTATCACGCTAAATACTTTGCCGACGACACGCACTATGAGTGCCCTCCCAAGTTAGATGTCGCTACCCAGGAGCGAATTCAGCAAGACGCCTTAACGATTTTCAATGCATTGGGTTGTCGCCATTGGGGTCGAGTCGATTTTATGCTGGACGATCATGGCGAGCCACATTTTATCGAATGCAATACCGCGCCGGGCATGACCACCCACAGCTTGGTGCCGATGGCCGCCAAGGCCAGTGGCTCATCGTTCAGTGAGTTGGTTACCACCATTTTGAGTGAGACGCTGGTGGATGTGGAGCTCGACTCATGATTGTCGATGCCGAACGCCGGCCGATCTTTCCAACCCGGTTGAACCGATTACCGCCACTGACGCGTTTCATGATTGGCTTATTGGGATTCATTATGGTGCTGACGCTCATTGCCATGGGTTCAGAGGTGATGAAAGACCCTCGCGTTTTCCCGGTCAGTAACGTGGATGTATTGGGCACGCTGGATTACACCGATCGTGCGGCACTGAGCACACAAGTAGGAGAGCATGTGGGTAAGGGGCTGTTGGCATTGGACATTGATCAAGTGCGCAGCGATGTCGAGTCGCTTCCTTGGGTAGCAGCCGCTCACGTGCGTCGCGAGTGGCCAGCACGGTTGACCATCGCGATCGAAGAGCACGAGCCCGCGGCACGCTGGAACAACGATGGTCTGGTTAGCAAACGGCACGAGATGTTTCTGCCGCCACAGTTGAAACTGGACAGCGCACAGCACATGAAGTGGCAAGAACACTTTACTAATTTGCCTCGTTTGTCGGGTGCGTCCGGACGCCACGATGCGGTGTTGGATGACTACCGCCATTACGAAGAGAAGCTTGCGACGATAGGCTTATCGATCGTGTCTTTGGACGAGGACGACCGGCTGTCGCAAACATTGGAGTTGTCAGATCGCGTTATGGTAAAGCTGGGTTATGAAAACCAGCGTGAGCGATTACAAAATTTTATAGCTGTGCACGATCGGCTGGTCACTGCCAGCGACGCTGGGCAGTCTTTGCGCTTTGACATGCGATATAAAAACGGCTTTTCTTTCACCGGTCGCAGACCCTCACCGGGCGTGATTTAGTGGGTTTCCATGACCAGTAACACTGACAGAGAAATGATTGTAGGGCTCGACATCGGCACGTCAAAAATCGTGACGATCGTTGGCGAAATTGATGAAGAGGGCAATATTGAATTGCTGGCGTTGGGTTCGCATCGCTCGCAAGGGTTAAAAAAAGGCGTTGTCATCAACATTGACAGCACAGTGGATGCGATTCGAAAGTCGGTGGAACAAGCCGAGCGTATGTGTGACGTGGAGATTAAATCGGTGTTTGCAGGCATTGCTGGCAGTCATATCAGAAGTCTGAATTCACACGGCATCGTGGCCATTGGAGCGACTGAAGTCGAGCAGGAGGATGTTGAGCGGGTAGTCGATGCGGCAAAGGCGGTTGCGATTCCGGCCGATCAGCACATTCTTCATGTGTTACCCCAGGAATTTATCATCGATGACCAAGACGGTATCCGGCAACCGATCGGTATGTCCGGGGTGCGGCTGGAAGCCAAGGTCCATTTAGTCAGCGGTTCGATCAGTGCGGCGCAAAACATCACCAAGTGTATCCGACGCTGCGGATTGGAAGTTGAGGACGTCATTCTGGAGCAGCTGGCGTCCAGTCAATCAGTGCTGACGTCGGATGAGAAAGATTTAGGCGTGGTTTTAGTAGACATGGGCGGCGGTACCACAGATATAGCGGTATTTACCGACGGTGCAATTCGTCACACAGCGGTTATACCAGTGGCCGGCGATCAGGTCACCAACGACATCGCTGTGGCGTTTCGTACACCCACACAGTTTGCTGAAGAAATTAAGGTTCGACATGCTTGTGCACTGACGCAGTTCGCCAGTGTGGAGGAGATGATTGAAGTGCCGGGGGTAGGAGACCGATCGGCAAGAAGGCTAGCTAGACAAACACTCGCAGAAGTGGTCCAGCCTCGCTATGAGGAACTGCTAACGCTCGTTCATGATGAATTAGTGCGCAGCGGATTCGAGGATGCTTGCGCAGCCGGGCTTGTTTTGACCGGTGGTACATCCAAGATGGAAGGAGTCATTGAGCTAGCAGAGGAAATATTCCATATGCCGGTTCGTTTGGGTCACCCGCAGCATGTTAAAGGGCTTGC
This sequence comes from uncultured Granulosicoccaceae bacterium, assembly GCA_937951695.1. GTDB lineage: Bacteria > Pseudomonadota > Gammaproteobacteria > Granulosicoccales > Granulosicoccaceae > Granulosicoccus. Next base: position 4,041 of record CALFBL010000191.1, read on the forward strand.
GGAAATTGTACGCAATCCGATCCACGCAACTGGTGTTGGCCTGTTGCTGTTCGGTCAACAGAGGCGTAAGAATCCTCGCACGGAACCTGTCGATATTCGCTCTGAAAGGGGCTTGTGGCAGCGGATGAGCGAATGGTTTCAGCGCACCTTTTGAGTGGTTATTACATTTACTGGGGAGCCCATCAACCTTCAAGGTTTGTCAGGGCAATTTGAATTAGAGAATTTTCTCATGGGGATGAATTATGTTTGATCTTGTAGATACGATTAATGATGCACCGGTTATAAAACTTATTGGTGTTGGTGGCGGTGGTAGTAACGCTGTGCAGCACATGGTTGCACAGGGCATTGACGGCGTAGATTTTATCTGCGCTAATACCGACGCTCAGGCGTTGAAAAGTATGGCGGCACCAACGGTGTTGCACATCGGGCAAAGTATTACTAAAGGTTTGGGTGCAGGTGCCAATCCGGAAGTGGGTCGGCAAGCGGCAATGGAAGATCGTGATCGCATTCAAGATGTTATCCAAGGCACTGACATGTTGTTCATAACCGCAGGCATGGGTGGTGGAACTGGCACTGGTGCGATTCCCGTCGTGGCGCAAATTGCTCGGGAAATGGGAGTGCTGACCGTGGCGGTCGTCACGCGTCCATTTCCGTTTGAAGGTCAAAAGCGAATGCACATCGCGCAGCAGGGCATCGATGAGCTGCGCACTCACGTGGATTCTTTGATCACGATTCCGAACGAGAAGCTGTTGTCTGTTCTAGGTAAGAACATCTCGTTGATCGACGCGTTCAGCGCGGCCAACGACGTACTGCGCGGAGCGGTCCAGGGCATCGCAGAACTGATCACTAACCCCGGCTTGATCAACGTGGATTTTGCGGACGTCCGTACGGTGATGTCGGAAATGGGTCTTGCGATGATGGGTACGGGCATCGGGCGCGGTGATGAGCGAGCGACCGAAGCTGCCGAAATGGCCATCAATAGTCCGCTGCTGGAAGACATCGATCTGGCCGGTGCACGCGGCATCCTGGTGAACATCACCTGCGGTATGGACCTGGCCATTGGTGAATTCGAAGAAGTCGGTAACGTCGTGCGCCAGTTCGCAGCCGATGATGCAACGGTGGTTGTGGGTACTGCGATCAACGATGCGATGGACGGCGAGCTGCAGGTCACTGTGGTTGCAACCGGACTCGGACAGCAGCAAGTCGGTATTGGCATTAATGCTCGAGCCCGGCAGTCTGGCACTGGTGGTCCGGGCCCCATGCACGTGGTGGCTCAAGCTCAATCCGGACGTCCGGGTGCTGCGCAGCCCCCGTCACCATCATCGCAGATGGGTGGCAATCGCTCGCATCCTGCAGCACCGGCTCCGACGCGAGGCAATTCGCCGTACGACCAGCCTTACCAGGCAACGACGGTCAGACCGGTGGGGGTTCCGGCCTCACGCGTCAATGGAGCACAGGCTGCGGGTGGGAATCCGAGTTCAGGCGGCACCAATGGCGACATGGATTTACTCGACATTCCCTCGTTTCTGCGTCGTCAGGCTGACTGATCAGCCTGTTTGAGGGGTATGGTAGTATTTACAAAGCTCGTTCACTAGACTCCAGCGTTTTGTGAACTACGGTTGAAATCAGCGAAAGGCGGCTCCTCGTGAGGAGACGCCGTTCCCGCTTGGGGAAAAATGCTCGTACGCTGCTTTACGCACAGTGAGGCAGAACACTGTAAAACTCTAAAACAGCTGCTATATATATGACTGATCGCCGGACAGTCTAGAAGTAGGACAAAAAACAAGTGATACGCCAAAGAACACTGAAGAACACCATTCGCGCCACCGGCATCGGAATGCACACGGGCAAAAAGGTCTACCTGACCTTGAGTCCTGCGCCGATCGACACCGGCGTCGTGTTCCGCCGAGTGGACAGCCATCCGCCTGTCGTTATTCCTGGCCACGCGCTGAACGTGCACGACACACGTCTGGCTACCACGCTGGCTAAGGACGGTGTTCGCGTCTCTACGGTCGAGCACCTGATGGCTGCTTTGGCCGGCTTGGGTATCGATAATTGCTTTGTCGACTTGAGCTCGGACGAAGTGCCGATCATGGACGGCAGTGCCGCCCCCTTTGTCTTTCTGATCCAGTCTGCCGGAATCCTTGAGCAAGGCGCTGCGAAGAAATTCATCCGCATCAAGAAACCGGTCATTGTTCGCGACGGCGACAAGTGGGCCCGCTTCGAGCCGTTCAATGGTTTCAAAGTCGCCTTCACGATCGATTTTGATCACCCGGTGTTTGCCGATCAGAGCAAATCTGCTGAGATGGATTTCTCCTCGGCCTCATTCGTGCGTGAAATCAGCCGGGCTCGAACCTTTGGTTTTATGCGGGATATCGAAGAGCTGCGCAAACGCGATCTTGCTCGCGGCGGCAGTCTCGATAACGCCATCGTGATCGACGATTATCGGGTGTTGAACACCGACGGTCTGCGCTACAAAAACGAATTTGTCCGGCATAAGATGCTGGACGCTATTGGGGATTTGTACCTTCTCGGTCACAGCCTCATTGGCGCGTTCACCGGTTACAAATCTGGGCACGCCTTGAACAATACCTTGCTGCGTGAATTGCTACAGCAGGGGTCTGCTTGGGAAGAGGTGGTCTACGAAGACGTGAACACTGCCCCGATCACCTACACGCAGGCGCAAGAAGCGGTAGGTTAGTCACAGCCGAGTTTTTCGATTGGGCGCTGGCCGTTTGATCGCGGCTTGCTTTTCGTCCAGACGTTTTTGCATGGTTTTAGCCACGCGCTTCAACGCGGTACGCAATATCTCGTCGCTGAACTGATCGGCTGCTGAGTTTACTTTTGCCGGGGCGTCGCGGGGTATTTCCAACGCGGCCATGCGTACCGAGCTGCGTCGAAGGGGTTCTACCCGACTGGGCAGGACGTGCCAACGCACTCGGGTAACAGTCAGATTCATTGCCGCTGCTTGCGTAATCAGCTTTTTTTCGCTGAAGCGGATTCTGGATAGCCAACTGGCGCTGGTTAGCGTGATGTGCAACTGCTCCCCTTCGATGCGGCACAAGACCACCGCTTCGATCGCAGCAGCTGGCAGAACGGCAGCCACTGCCTGTTTCAGCAGACGGTTCAGCTGGATGGTTTCCCTAGCCGCAGGAGCTAAGAGCGTTGTGAAATCTTTTATTCGCACCCCGGCATTACAGCACAATTCGGGCAGATCACAGGTTGCCGTTCCAGGGCTAATTGCGCTGGTCTTAGTTGCGGCAGGCGCTGGGTATTGGTTTGGTCACAACAGTACCGATCGACCTACCCAGACGGATGTCTCGCCGCCTTTGTCCATTGTGGACGCCAGCGCCCGCTTTAACGATCAGCCCTCGCTGGGCTCCGCCGTAGGCTCAGCACAGGTGACGAAAACCGTGGGTAAGCTGCACGCGGATATTTTGACGTTGCGCATGTTGTACCGCAGGCTGGCCGAAGATGCCGGCGTCGACCTGAGCGATTTTGAACTTGAAGACGTCATGGCCCCCCCAACGCTGACTGAACCGGTTGATGAATCGCTGGAGAAGCTCTCCGAGCAACTCGAGATGATCAAAGAATCCTCGTCTGCACTCGGAGATTGGTATCAGTTACGTTCCCGCGAGCGTGCGTTCAGCCTGACGGGGCCGGTTGTGATGAACGGTCAGATGTCGTCTGTGTTTGGCTGGCGCACTGCGCCATCATCGGGGCAAACCAAGCTGCATCGTGGTGTGGATTACAGCGGGCATATTGGCGAGCCCGTGCTGGCTCTGGCCGACGGGGTGGTTAGTTTCCAAGGCAAAGTGCACGCCTATGGAAATATGGTCGAACTCGTGCATGCCGATGGGCTGAGAACTCGCTACGCGCACAACGACTCCAACACGGTGGCGCTGGGCCAGTGGGTCGAACAGGGGCAAATCATCGCCAGACTCGGATCCACAGGGCGTTCAACTGGCCCGCATGTGCATCTCGAGGTGCATTTGAATGGTGAGATCGTTGACCCTATGTTGTACATTCAATGACGCTGGCTCGTTAGGTGTCATAATCTTCAAGTTTCCGGCAATCCCCGTGCCTCGCAGGTCAAGGTCCAAGAGTTCATGTTAGCTACCATCGTAAAGAAAGTCTTCGGCAGCAGTAACGACCGAATCGTGAAGCGACTGGCTAAAGAGGCTGAGTCGATCAACAACTTCGAACCCACCTTCGAGGCGCTGGATGATGCGGCCCTGAAGGCCAAAACCGATGAGTTTCGTGGCCGTCTGCAGAACGGGCAGAGCTTACAGGACATACTGCCCGAAGCCTTTGCTGTTGTGAGAGAAGCCGGTAAGCGCGTGTTTGACATGCGCCACTTCGATGTCCAGATGATCGGCGGCATGGTGCTCAACGAGGGCAAAATAGCCGAGATGCGTACCGGGGAAGGTAAGACGCTGGTGGCCACTTTGGCGACCTATCTGAACGCGCTTTCTGGTAAAGGCGTGCATGTAATAACGGTCAATGACTATCTGGC
>CALFBL010000192.1 GCA_937951695.1 uncultured Granulosicoccaceae bacterium
CCGACACGGGAGGCTCCATTCGTCAGCCAGCGGCCTTTTGCGGCATCACTGGCATTAAGCCGACGTACGGTCGGGTGTCACGCTACGGCATGATTGCGTTCGCCTCGAGCCTGGATCAAGGTGGTGTGGTGGCGACCACGGCCGAAGATTGTGCGTTAATGCTGGGCGCTATGTGTGGCTTTGACGAACGCGATAGCACCAGCTCCGATCGAGTGGTACCCGACTTCACGAGTGCCTTGAACGAGTCGATCAAAGGTCTACGAATTGGCCTGCCGGAAGAATATTTCGGTGAGGGTCTTGAGTCGGGGGTGGGCGAGGCGGTACAAGCGGGTATAAAAGTGCTTGAAGCCTTGGGGGCGACGCTTACCTCAATAACGCTGCCAAACCAGCACCTGTGCATCCCAGCGTACTACGTCATAGCGCCGGCTGAGGCCTCGAGTAATTTATCGCGCTTTGACGGTGTGCGGTTTGGCCATCGTTGTGAGAACCCGACGGACCTAGAAGACCTGTACAAGCGAAGCCGCCAAGAGGGCTTTGGGGCGGAAGTCGTGCGGCGTATTCTGATCGGCACCTACACCTTGTCGGCGGGCTACTACGATGCATACTACAAAAAAGCGCAACAGATTCGACGCTTGATCAGTAATGATTTTGATACGGCGTTCGAATCGGTCGATCTGATCCTTGGTCCCACGACACCATCGCCAGCGTTTAAGCGCGGTGAGAAAAGCGATGATCCTGTGGCCATGTATTTAAACGATTTGTACACCGTGTCAGCGAATTTAAGCGGTTTACCTGGGCTGTCGATGCCGTGTGGGTTTGTGAAGGATTTGCCGGTGGGCATGCAACTGGTCGGGCGTGCGTTCGATGAATCGCGAGTGCTGGCAGTAGCACATCAATTTCAACAAGCAACCGACTGGCATGGCAAAATGCCGGCAGCGATGTGAGGTGAACCATGTCCTGGGAAGTGGTTATCGGGTTAGAGATTCACGCGCAGCTGGCGACCCGCAGTAAAATTTTTTCAGGGGCGTCCACAGCGTTTGGTGCGGCCCCCAACACCCAGGCCTGTGCGGTCGATCTGGGATTGCCGGGCGTATTACCCGTGATGAACGCAGCCGCTGTTGAAATGGCGGTGAAATTTGCGCTGGCCACGAATGCCCAGATCGGGCAGACCTCGGTGTTTGCGCGCAAAAATTATTTCTACCCCGATTTGCCCAAGGGGTATCAAATCTCGCAGATGGCGCTGCCGATTGTGGGAGAAGGTCGCGTCAAGGTGGTGCAAGCCGACGGAAGCGAGAAGAGCGTGGGTTTGACGCGTGCGCACTTGGAAGAGGATGCCGGCAAGTCGGTACACGATCAGTTCCCCGATGCCACCGGCATCGATTTAAACCGGGCTGGCACACCGCTGCTGGAAATAGTCTCCGAACCGGATATGCGAAGCTCTGCCGAAGCGGTCGCTTACGCGCGCCATATCCATTCCCTAGTGCGTTACATTGACATCTGCGACGGTAATATGCAAGAGGGATCGTTTCGCTGCGATGCCAATGTCTCGATTCGAGAAAAAGGTGCGCCGGCTTATGGCACGCGTGCGGAGATCAAAAATCTCAATTCGTTCCGGTTCCTGGAACGCGCCATTGAGTTTGAAATAGAGCGTCAGATCGATGTGATAGAAGGCGGTGGTACGGTGGTGCAGGAAACGCGCTTGTACGATGCGGATAAGGATGAAACCCGCTCTATGCGCAGTAAGGAGGAGGCCAACGACTATCGGTACTTCCCGGATCCGGATTTACCCCCGTTGGTGATCGATGAGGCGTTTATCGAGGGCATTCGATCCACCATGCCGGAGTTACCCCAGACGCGCCGATCACGTTATGTGCAAGAACTTGGCCTACCAGTCGAGGATGCGCGTGCCTTGACTATCGATCGACACACCGCCGACTACTTTGAAGCAACGCTGGACGACTCTTTCAAGCCGCGTCAATCGGCCAATTGGATGACCGGGGAACTGTTTGCCAGAATGAACCGGGATGATGTCAATCTGGATCAAGTCCCTGTCTCGCCCCTCCAGATCAAGGGGCTGTTGATTCGAATGAACGATGGAACGATCTCGGCCAAAACCGGCAAACAGGTGTTTGATGAGCTTTGGAATGGGGCGCTGAGCGCTGATGCCGTCATCGAAGAACAGGGATTAAAGCAAATCAGCGATACCGGCGCCATTGAGGCAATGGTGGATGAAGTGCTGGCGGCCAATCCGCAGCAAGTGGCGGATTATCGGGGGGGGAAGGAGAAACTGATGAGTTTCTTTGTCGGGCAGGTGATGCGCGCCTCGAAAGGTAAGGCCAATCCGGCTGAGCTCAATACCTTACTAAAAAAGAAGCTCGACAATTGATTTGTTGCTGCCTGCTCTGAGGTTGACTCTTTTTCATGGGCTAAACTAGTCGAGTAAGAGGACGTAAAGTTCTCAATGTTTATTGTTACGGGAGTTTTTCCATGAATCGACGTGTTGCTATTCGTACATTGTTGTCTGCCAGCGGTGTTTTGGCACTTGCGGGATGCCAAAAGTATACTTACGGTTTACCGCCACTGGGCGGGCGCCGTGGCGGTGATAACAACCTGCTGTCGGTTGAGGTGCAGAATGCGTTTCGTCGAAATGCAGAAACCAACACCATTCTTGTCGACGTGTTCTCCAATGAAGAGGGCATCGTTATACTAAAGGGTAATGTGGATAACAGGCTGCAATACGATGCAGCAGAGCGCATCGCTAAACGAGTTGAAGGGGTCACGCGGGTGGACAACGCGCTGTTTATACGCGATATTTAACTCATTGACGAACCGCTAGTCTTTGCCAATGAACGATCAGCGCCAACGCTTTTTGCTCGAAACCTGTGACGTACGAGGTCAGTACATTTCGCTGGATCAAACGTGGCTTGATGCCTGCTCTCGTGTGGATTACCCAGAACCGGTGGCCCAGGTGCTGGGTGAAGCATTTGTCGCCGCAGGGTTATTGGCCTCGACCATCAAGTTCGATGGCAAGTTAACGCTGCAGGTGCGCGGTCCGGGGAATATTCACTTGCTTGTGGTACAGGTCAGTAGCGATGGTAATCTGCGAGGTCTCGCCCGGTGGCGGAACGTACCAGACGATCATTCGTTAACTCAGCTATTTGGCGAGGACGCTCAACTGAGGATTGCAATTGAAGCGACACAGGGAGCTGAACCGTACCAAGGCATCGTAGCACTCGAAGGCGAGTCGCTAAGCGATGCCATCCGGCGGTATTTTGAGTCCAGCGAGCAGTTGAAGACACACATGCAGTTTGCGGTTACGGGTACGTCTGCCTGTGGGGTGTTACTGCAAGCGCTGCCATCGACCAATGAATCGTCTGACGATGAGGATGGGTTCTCCCGGGCGGTGGCCCTCGCGGAGTCGTTTACCAAAGATGAGTTGTTGGAGCACAATCTAGAGCGGCTGCTGCGTTTAGCCTTTCACCAGGAAGAAGTCAGAGTCTTCGAAGCGGAAAACGTTGCGTTTCGCTGCTCGTGCAGTCGTGAACGCATTGATCGTATGTTGTTAGGAATGGGTTTGAAGGAAGTAAACGATATTCTGGACGAACAGAAAAGGGTCGAAGTGACCTGTGAGTTCTGCGATGAAACCTATTGGTACGACCGGGTCGATGCCGATGCGCTATTCAATGCCACGCCGGGGTACGAGACAGCGCCGGGAGAAAGTGGAGCTACGCATTAAACCGTTCGCTCGCCAGCTCTATGTGGGTGAAGTGTGACTGGCCGAGGAGATAGAGTGCTGTTTTATACAACTGTTGATGCAAGCATCAGCTGTTTGATAAACGCCGCGGTCAAGACTGGGTAGTAGGCGGCGGCAGAAACGGGTGCGGCAACGATGGCAAGTAAGGTAACTGAAGCGATTGATTTAGTAAAAGTGTTCATGGCGTTAATCCCGAATCTGATTGTTTAATGTGTTGGGCTAATGGGCTGTGTGTCCCAAGCCGTTAACCTGATTATCGGGTATTAGGATTGCGGGTGCTTTTCACCCTCTTTACAACGGTGTATATCGATACTTCGGCTGCTCTGGCGTGATTACAGCGAAAATTGGGATTATTCAGCTCTGGATCAATAAAAAAGGCCCTCGCGGGGAGGGCCTTTCGATGAACAGTATCGTGCTCATACTGAATCGGAGACTTGCTTCACGGGTAGTGAGATTACTCAGCCGATAGCAAATCCGGATTGATGACTAGATTTCTGGATCCCGCTGCTGCCACCTCTTTGAAAGGATTGTCTTGAAACCAAGCATCCAACGAAGCAATATGGACTTTGGCCACTTTGGGTCGAACGCTCCAGGTCACCTGAAGTGATGAGCCTTTTTCGTTGTAGGTGGGTCCGGTGGTAGAGCCTGCGTACTGCACCGGTGAACCGGTGTCCTTTGGTACATTAACCGCTTGGTATAGATTGTTAACTTCCTCGACCACCACCAAGTCGGAAAAATCCAACGCGCTGTCGTCATTGACAACCACAAACACCTGAGCCTCTACCCTGAGCTGGGGGTTTTTTATGGATTCCGAGAGGCAGGCCCCCAATGTGGGTCCGGGAGTCACTTGTGCGGTGGTGTATACGTAATGAACTTCAATGGTGTCCCCAGGCTCCAAGCTGCCGTATTCGTGGGCTCCTACTTCTCGATCATAGGGTTTGAGCTCGTCATCGCTCAACTCGCCGTCGTATCTGAACCCGGTGCCGTGTCCCGCACCGTCTCCGTTTCCAGCATAGGTCGTGAACTCACCGCCTCGATGCTCAGCGCTTTCATGCATATGAATGTTGCACAGGTTCATATCGGAATGCGGCGGCGCCGTTGCAAACAGTCGGTGATTGTTTCCACTCAGATCATCGATGTCGCGGGGCGACTGGGGACCAAAACCTTGGCCTTGCGTATTAGTGGCTAGCTTGGCGCGTTGCCCGCTGATTACCTCGTCCGGTACTGCATCGGACGCTGCAATGGATATTGCTGCCGTCGTCAACGCGATAGCTGCCATTGATGTAATTAATGGGTGTTTCAATTGTTTTTCCTCGTTAATAGTGTGTTGATCGTTGGGTAATCGAGCCCGTTCAACGCCCACCCGTTTTTTCGGTAGTAGCCCGATTCTACGGGTCAGGTACCAGACTGGGTGTATACCATTTTGTATGCTCGAAGACAGATAGGGACGTTGTGTGCGCTGGGCTGCGCGTTAGTCAGGAGGGTTCAAGTCCCTCCGGCGCGTGCAGCACACACGGGGCAGTCGGGAGACTGAACCAGTTTTATTTCATTCCACTCCAAACCGAGCCCGTCAAACAACACCAATCGACCGCTTAAATCATCGCCAATTCCAGTCAGCACTTTCAGTGTTTCGATGGCCTGTACGCAGCCGACCATGCCCACAACGGGGCCGAGAATGCCGGTTTGCTCGCAGGTCTCTATAGTCTCGTCGCCGTCCTTGTATAAGCAGCGATAACATGGGCTACCGGGTTTGTCAGGGCGTATCACCATGATTTGCCCATCGAAACGGATGGCGGCTCCACTGATCAACGGCACGCCGTGTTCCATACAGGCCTCATTTACGGCGAACCGGGTCGGGAAGTTGTCGCTGCATTCCACCACTGCGGTGCAATGCGGCACTACACGCGCCAAGTCCTCTTCGTCCAGTCCGTGATCGATGGTATCGATGTGAATGTCGGGATTTAATGCCCGACACTGAGTCCTCGCAGAATGGGTTTTCAGTTCGCCGACGCGATGGGTGGTGTGGACGATTTGTCTTTGGAGGTTGGATACCTCTACCGTGTCAAAGTCTGCGAAGGTTAAATGGCCAACGCCAGCGCCCGCTAGGTACAACGCGACAGGCGAACCGAGCCCGCCCAAACCAACGATGAGCACGCGTGACTGGTTCAAGCGTGCTTGACCGGCTGCGCCAATTTGCGGCAATGTGAGGTGACGGCTGTAGCGTTCCGCGGTGGTTGTATTCACAAGTTGTAGTCGCTTTTATGGTTTGCCGTTACGGAAGCATCAATGTACCGTGAACGGTTGACGAATACAAAGGGGCAATGGGTGAATTTTCTGGCGCACTCCCTGTTTGCGCAGGGGCACAGCGAACGAATGGCGGGGCAGTTCGCAGGCGATTTTGTGCGCGGTTCGGATCTGTCAAACTTCAGTGATGGCATTCAGCTGGGCATACGCATGCATCGCTTCATTGATCATTACACGGATCACCATCCGAAAGCGGTGGCCGTCAGGCAGATATTTCAGCCCCCCGTACGACGTTTTGCAGGCATCGTGACTGATGTCGTGTTTGATCATTACCTCGCTCTGGACTGGGGGAAGTATTCGGCCGTATCATTGGCCGAGCACGTTGAACACGTGCACCAGGCTTTGCAGGCTCATCGTCACCAATTGCCCGATCGGTTACAGCGTTTCGCAGCGTTTATACAGCGAGAAGGGGTATTGGAAAGTAACATCACGTTCAACAGCGTGACATTAACCTTGCAGCGGTTAAGCAAACGCTCGGCGCGGTTTGCGCCGATTGTCGAAGGTGGTAGTGTGGCCCTTGCGAACGAAGCGGAACTCAAAGCGGTGTTCGACGAATTTTTTCCGGATCTGCTTGCAGCGGCTGATGCCCATCGCAGCACTTTGACGGTGCTGGGCTAGATCAATTCTCAGCTTTGGTAACCAGCTCGATAGCCATTTCAGATAAACGTTCAGATTCGGATTCAAGCGCTGCGTGTGTCAGTGGCATCTCCTCAATCCAGTCCGCAGCCAATGAGAATGTCAGGGTATTGCCGTCGACCTCCAGACTGACACGTTTCAAATCATCTTCGTGTCTGCCGCGGTGCAACAGCGCGGCTAAGCGCAATAACGAAATCAGTTTTTGTAGACGTTTGCTTTCGGCTTTGGGTAAGACGTCAATCGCGTCGAGTTCGATCTTGCGTCGGTGGTAGCGCACCATCATAGACAACGCATTCTGCTCGGCTTTGGAGAATCCGAACATGTCGTAGTACTGAACAATATAAGCGCCGTGTTTATGATATTGAGAGTGTGCGATGCCCATGCCGACTTCATGTAAGCGGGCGGCCCAGCGGAGCAGGTCTGAATCGGTCTCGTCGTCGAGGCCCCATTCATTGACGACCAAGTCGAACAGTCTCATGGCTGTATTTTCAACCCGGATCGCTTGCGCTTCATCGATGGAGAATCGGCGGTTCAGGGTGCTGATGGTTTCCTGCTGGATATCGGTGTGTTCACGTTTGCCCAGCATGTTGAAGATCAAGCCCTCGCGCAGCGCCACCTGCGAGACTTCGAAGCAATCGATGTTTAGCGAGCGCATCACCGCCGACAGTACGGCAATGCCGCCCGGTATGACCTGCGCACGGCGCGCGCTGATGCTGGTAAACCCCATGGCGTCAACGCTGCCAGCTTTCACCAGCTTTTGACGCAATTCGCGCAAACCCTTACGAGTGATAACTCCGTCGGTAATACTCAGTTCTGCCAACATGCGCCCTGTCGCTTTAATGGTGCCGGAACACCCGGTGGCGGTATCCCATTCGCTATGTAAATAAACCTGTTTGAGCGGCTGCAATTCCAGTTCCCCGTAAGTGATCGCCTTATTAAACTGCTTGTTGGTCACTTTGTCGGGGGAGAAAAATTTATTCATCACACTGACACAGCCCATGTTTACGCTTTCCATCAAGCGAGGCTTCATGCCGTGGCCAACAATCAGTTCGGTACTGCCACCCCCGATGTCACAGACAAGCCGCTTGTGATCGGGGTCGGGATGGGTGTGTGCCACAGCTGAGTAAATGAGGCGGGCCTCTTCGCGGCCTGAGATAATTTCAACGTTTCTACCGAGAATAGATCGCGCTTCGGCCATGAAAATATCGGCGTTTTTCGCTCGTCGTAGCGTGTTTGTGCCAACCACACGAAATTGTTTACACGGTACATCGCGCAACCGCTGAGCGAATATACGCAAAGCCTCGAGCGAACGTTCCATGGTCTCGTCAGTGAGGTTTTTCTTTTCATCCAGGCCGGAGCCCAGTCGTACCGAGTCTCGCAAACTGTCAATTATCCGGATCGAATCCCCCTCGGGTTCGGCCACCACCATGTGAAAACTGTTGGAGCCCAAATCGATCGCAGCGTACGACGGGGTGGTATCTTGATCATTCATGGGAACAGAGTAGCAGTCATTGACAGCGCCTGGCGTGAGTCACCCGATCGTTGCCGTTCAGGTCTTTTACCGTTGTAATGGCCTCTAGATCCACCAGCTGAAGCAATCCCTGCACAGCCTCTGCTTGATCGTAGCCGTGCTCAAACGCCACAGCTCCCCCCGGAACCAGCACGCGAGCTGCCTCGACACTGAGTACCGATAAATCCGCCAGCCCGTCGACACCCGCCACTAAAGCGGCGTTCGGCTCGTGCATCAATTCGCGGGTTTGTAGGTGGTGATCGCCCTTGGCAATGTAGGGAGGGTTTGACATTAACAGTCGAACCGACTGTGGGGCAAGGCTCGTTAACCAGTCAGAATGAACGCAGCTAATGAGTCCGGGCACCAGCTTTGACGCGTTCAGCTGCGCAATTTGCAAAGCCTCTTGCGAGCGATCAATCGCTGTGACTTGCGCTCCAGTTTCTTTGGCAAAGGCAATGGCGACCACACCAGACCCGGTTCCGGCATCCACCACCAAACCGTCTATCGGCACCCACTCCCACAACGCCAAGCCGACTTCCACCAACGTTTCGGTATCGGCACGCGGCACCAACACATCGCGGTTGACCACAAACGGCATGGACCAAAATTCTGTCTCTCCTGTGATGTAGGCAACCGGTTCACCGCCGGCGCGTCGTGCGCTTAAGGCGTTTATGTCGGTCAATGCCGATTCGCTTAAGTGGGTATCGCTGTGAGCGAACAGATAGCTGCGGGGTTGCTGCAAGACGTGACTCAGCAATATCTCGGCATCGAATCGATCGAGGGTGCAACGCCTTAACCAGTCACCGACAGTGGTCACCCGATAAGGCCTAGTCGCCGAGTTCTGCGAGCAAGTCAGCCTGATGCTCGGCAATTAACGGTTCCACCACTTCATCCAGAGCGCCAGCCAGCACATCATCGAGCTTATACAGGGTTAAGTTAATCCGGTGATCGGTAAGCCGGCCTTGGGGGAAGTTATAAGTACGGATACGTTCGGATCGATCCCCAGAGCCCACCTGCAATTTTCTTGATTCACTCTCTTCGGCATGCTGGCGTGAGGTTTCCTCGTTAAGCAGGCGAGCTTGCAATAACGCCATCGCTTTCGCCCGGTTTTTGTGTTGCGAGCGTTCATCCTGGCACTCCACCACAATGCCGCTGGGTTGGTGCGTTAAGCGAATGGCCGAATCGGTTTTGTTGACGTGTTGCCCGCCAGCACCCGAGGCCCGGAAGGTGTCCACACGGATATCGGACGGGTTGATGTTGATCGCTTCCACCTCAGCCACCTCGGGCAGTATCGCCACGGTAGCCGCCGAGGTATGCACCCGACCTTGCGATTCGGTTTCCGGTACACGTTGCACGCGATGTGCACCCGCTTCAAATTTAAGTCGTGAGAAAACCCCGTTGCCGCTGATGCGACAAATCACTTCCTTGTAACCGCCATGATCGCTTTCACGCTCCGATATGACTTCGGTTTGCCAGCGCTGGCGCTCCGCATAGCGCACGTACATTTTCAATAGATCACCGGCAAAGATCGCTGCCTCATCGCCACCGGTACCGGCACGAATTTCCAGAAATGCGTTGTACTCATCTCGTGGGTCACGCGGCAACAGTAAAGTGCGAAGTCTCAGCCGCAACTCTTCCAGTTTGTTTTCCAGGTAGGGTTGTTCTTCCAAGCCCATTGCTCGCATGTCCGGGTCGGAATCTTTCGCCAGCTCTTTTGCGCTGTCAAGGTTACTCTGCGTGGATTGCCATTCGCTGAATGTTGAGACCACAGGTTCTAGCTGTGAATATTCTTTTGACAGATCACGAAACCGGTTTTGGTCGGCCATGGTTTCCGGGTCACCCAAGAGCCGACCGATTTCTTCGTGACGTTCGCTGACTGCCTCAAGGCGAGCCAGGATGGAGGCTTTCATGATTTTTTATTAAGGTCGAACAGCTCAGCGGCTGCATCGATCAAGTCCAGGTTTCCATCTTCTGCTGCGGCTCGCAAGTTCGCGGTGGGCCCGTGCATCAATTTGTTGGTGAGCGTATGCGCGAATTGTTCAAGCACATCTTCGGGCGGGGTACCGGCTTTGAGTTGACGCTGATATTTTTTTAACATGAACTGTTTGGTTTGCTCGACCGTGTTCCGGTATTCACGAATGGTGTTGGTGGCATCCATCGCACGGCGACGACGCATGAACACATCGACCTGACTCAGGATGATGGCTTCGGCCTGTTCGGCGGCCAATTCACGCGAACGCTGGTTGTCTTCGATGACGTTTTTCATATCATCGACGGTGTAGAGAAAGATGTTTTCCAACTCGGCAACTTGTGGTTCGACGTCTCGGGGTACGGCAATATCCACAATCAGCACCGGTTCGTAACGTCGCACTTTTTGCGCACGTTCAACCGCTCCCTTGCCAAGAATGGGTAACTGGGACGCGGTGGAGCTGACGATAATGTCGCCAACGATAGCCGCGTGCTGGTAAAAGCAGCGATTAATACGATCCATCAGCATTATGAATCTGGTTATAGATTAAAAAAGGCGGGGATTATGCTGTTAGAT